>NZ_JBJMQP010000251.1:0-44867 GCF_045802625.1 Hyalangium sp.
CTCTACACCCCGCCCCATGCCTCCTGGCTCGATCAGGCCGAGTTGCTCCTCCGCGCCTTCGCAGCGCGCTACCTCCAGCGAGGGGAGTGGGCCAGCCGCGCTGAGCTCATGGCTCACCTCAATGCGAGCTGGCCCGAGTACAACCGCCTCTACGCGCACCCGTTCACTTGGTCCTGGACCCGCTCCAAGATGCACGCGTGGGTGGACCGCCACTTTGCCTGACTATGTCCAACAACTTCGTGGACACTCCACTAGCCAGTTCGATCTTGAGGTTCAGGACCCCAATTCGGGAAGGACTTGGCGCGCAGAGCTTGAGCTCGCTCCCCAAGTGAGTCTCGTGTTCGACCCATCGAGCCCGCCAAACTGGCTGAAGCCGCTGTAGGCCGCCTCTGTGGATCTGGACCGGGTGGCCGCATAGAGTTCGCGCCTCACCATCTGTGCGCTGCCGCGCCTCGCGGAAAGAATGGTGGCGTGCGCCACACGAGTTTGCACCGCTTCGCACGGATTCCGCTACCCGCCTAAACTCTAAACCTCTTTGAACTTCGTCCCCGTGGCCCCGATGCGCTCCAGTGCCCCCTTGATCTCGTCGGAGACGAGGAGCACCACCAGCCATCCCCAGGGGCGGAACACCTTGGCGCCACCGGCCTTGGATGGGTCGATGCGCAGGCCATGGACGGCTCGATAATTCCCCGTCTTCTCCGAGCGTCCGTCCTCAGGCTTCCAGTATTGGACCTCGGCGGACGCTTTGTCGTCGATGCACTTCACGACCCGAGTGACATTGAGGATGAAGAACTCATCGGTCCGATCTTCAACGTCCACCGGAACGAACTGCACATCGTCAGGCGCGAGTTTGGCCAGGAGCGTGGCTACCTTCGCATGAACGACGGGGGTAACCCCGACGCCCGCAAGGGAGAAGTCCAGCGGCTTGCCCTGCCGATCGATGGGAACCTTGAGACGCCCATCAACGTGCACGGGGACTCCCTTTCGGAACATCCAGGGGTTGCCCACTTCCTGGCCCGATTGATCGACAGGGTCACCCAGTTCCCAGCGCTCGGGGATGGAGACGTCATCGAACAGGTCGAAGTACCGCACCGGCATGGAAGGCACCTGGCGTCATGGGGTCCGAGTGACCAGCTTGTTGAGGTAAGTGCCCTCGGTGGCGATCTCCTGGGCCAGCTTCTTGAGCTCTGCGGTCAGCGCCTCGCGGCACTGCCTCATGTTGCTACAGCCCTCCACCGCGTCGTTCAACCTTCGGTAGACCTCCCGATGGTACTCCTCGGGATGGGGGCCCTTGTGCCCTTTGACGCGCACCTTATTGGCGGGATCGTCCAGTGACAGGCCAGCCCGGTCGAAGAGCTTCCTGAACCTGGGTGTCCATGGACCGCCGCTGTGGGTGGCATCGGGCCACTTGTCGGTGGCGATGTGGTGCTCGGGCCCCTCTGCATCCACCGGACTGGCAGCCGTCCCGCGAATGCTCTGGGCCGTTGCCGCAACAGCGTTGGGCGCGAGGGCGATGGTGACCGTATCGGCGGACACCGCCACGGACTCCACCTGCGCCACCTCCGTCAGTCGGATTCCCACCTGCGCCGCGCCCGTCGCTGACGCTTGAGCCGAGCCGGGCAGGGTGGGCACCCTGGCCGCGAAGCTCGAGGCCGTCTGCCCGATGGCCACTGAGAGCAGTAGGGCGAATGCACGCGCCGCATTCTTCCCCATCACTCTGCCGTACTTCTTCCCGGCCTCGCGGATCGCCGCGAACGAGGTGGCGTGATCCAGTTCCTCTATCAGCCGCCGCCAGCCCTGGATGAGCGTCCAGAGCGTGTCCACTCCGATGTAGCAGACGAAGGTGGCAGTGAGCACCGTCGCCAGCCCCTTGGAGAACACCGGTTCGGGCACCAGCCACATCGCGGCGTAGATCGTCATGGTCCAGTAGAGCGCCGCCTTGATCGCCTCCGGGTCGGCCATGTCCTTGAAGGACTGCATCATCTCCGGAACGATCTCTTCGATGGCGAAGGACATGCCCAGGGCGTAGCGGCCATCCCCGGTGAGGACGGGGCTGTTCATCAGCACCTTCCGGCAGTCGCCCGGTTTTCCGATGGCCGCGCAGAACCGCAGATACTCCTGGGTCACTCGCGCATCCACCTCCGCCAACTGAGAAGCTGGGGGCGGTCCGTCCAGAGGAACGACACCTTCGTGCTGGGTGTACCGGTACCAGCCACTGCGGGGTGAGGCCTGGAACAGATCCCTCGCGGCCTTCTCCGGATTGCCCGGAGGTCTCTGCTCCCGGACATTCTTGGCGATGGTCCGCGTGAACTCTTCCTGCCCCAGTTCCACCGGCCCGGCTTCGTCCGTGCCAGGGATGTGGACGAAGGGCTCGCCATGACCTGGGTCGAGGCGGACCACGCGCGTGCTACTGCAAGCAGTGGATAGCCCCCAGAGGAGGAGCATGACAGTGAGCCGACGAGAAGCCATGAGACACCCTTCGAAGCGAGGGGGGCCAACCTACGAGAACTTCACGCTCGGCCTTACGGAAGTCTTACCGGTAAGACCTCCGTAGTCCCCAGCGTACTCCACGGAGGCTCGAGCGGCTGGACCTCCGTGCTTCAGGGCCTACGCAACATCGGCGAGCAGGACCACCCACTCGCCCTTGGTGCGGCCCAGGGCGTTCTCCACGAACTCGCGGCGCAGGATGTTCCGGGCGCCGTTGGGCTGTCGCTTGTAGCCTCGCCCGTTGGCTTCCGCGATCTGGTAGGAGGCCTCGATGATTCCCCAGCCCGCTCCGCCTCCCGCCGAGGAGAAGCTTCTGACACGCTCGAAGCCCGCGCGCCTGCCCAGGCGGATCAGCGCGGGGGCGGTGAAGACGTAGAGGTGGCGCGGAATCTCGAGACCCCGCCAGTCCGGGCCCATGATGTCGTGGCCATAGGCCTCCATGTTCGGTGTCACGGCGACGAGGCGCCCACCCGGAGCCAGGACGCGACGGCACTCGGTGATGATCTCGACCGGATTGTGAACGTGCTCGAGGACGTTGTTCATCACGACGGCATCGAACGAACCCGTGGGAAAACCCTGCTCCGTGAGCTCGCCGACCCGCGCCTCCACTCCGGGAATCTTGCTCGCGACGGCGACGGCCGCTGGATCGAAGTCGAGGCCCGTGGCTTTCCAATCGAGCTTGGCCGCCGCGCGCAAGAAAGCTCCGCTGCCGCAGCCCAGTTCAAGCAACCGTCCAGGCTGTCTTCCCTGCAAGAAGAGAAGATCCGACTTGAAGTTGTCTGCTTTCCAGAAAAAGACCCGGGCGAGCGCGCCTTTGACGACAGCCTTCCAGCCACGGGTGGAATACGCATCATTGCCATCGTCAGGCTGTGAGTCGTGGGTGTAGTAAGCCTCGTAGAGCTTACGCACATCGCCGGGGACTGGCATCGGATCCACCCAGCCCATGCCACACCGGGCGTTGGTGCAACGCTTGAAATTCCAGGTCCCCGGAGCGCCGAAGAGGCAATCCCGAAGGCCCTGGTGGAGGAGCACCCCCTCCGCACCGCAGATGACGCAGGTTGCCTGGGAGCTGCAGGCCACACCAGCGTTGTCGATCAGCCCACGGCCCTCCGCGCCACCTCCAGGAGCCTGGGAGAGCGCTGAGGGATTGGGCTGGCTGTTCACAGAGGCGCTTGAGGTCATGTTCTTGTCCCCCCTGATTCTTCGCTGCTGGTGAGTGGAGGGGACCATACCAGAAGGAATGCCCAACCAGCGGATGAGGCCCGCTCGGTCCGCGTGAAAAACAGAGCGCCCCCAGGTGTCTCCACCCGAGGGCGCTCGGCACTGCAAGGCTTTAGCGAGGCTTACGACTCCAGGCCCACCGCCGCCGCGTGGATGACCGAGGCGATGCGCACAGCGTCGTGCACCTGATCCTCCGAGAGGCCGCCCTCGAGGACGACCTTCTCGTGGGACTGGATGCACATCTCACAGCCGTTGATGGCGCTGACGGCCAGGCAGATCAGCTCGAAGTCCACTTTGTTCGTGGCCACCTGCGCCAGCCGGTTCATCCGCAGCCCCGGCCGCTTGGACGAGTAGCTCTCCTTCCCGACCATGTGGCGGAAGCGGTAGTAGACGTTGTTCATCGCCATCAGCGAGGCCGCGGCGCGCGCGTCCTCGATGACGGGCTCGGGGGTGGCCAGGGCCTTCTCGGCCTCGTTGAGCATGGCCTCCTTCAGCCGCTCGTTGCGGGCAGCGAAGGCACACGCGACGGCCACGCCCCAGCGCTGCTCGGGGGTGAGGCTGCCACCCTCCAGCACCGACTGGATGTTGAGGCGGGTGTCCTTGTGGGCGTCCGCCAGCTCACTGCGAACGACTTCGATCGAGGCCATGAGCCACTACCCCGCCTTCGCCAGCTTCTTGGTGAGCGTCTCCTCACCCTTCTGCCAGTTGCACGGGCACAGCTCGTCCGTCTGGAACGCGTCCAGCGTGCGGAGCACCTCGGACACGTTGCGGCCCACGGACAGATCATTCACCGACACGTGGCGGATGATGCCCGTCGGGTCGATGATGAAGGTGGCGCGCAGCGCCACGCCCTCCTGCTTGTGCAGGATGCCCAGCGCGTTGGACAGCTCGTGCTTCATGTCCGCCAGCATGGGGAAGGGCAGGTTCTTCAGGTCCGGGTGGTGCGTGCGCCACGCATGGTGCACGAACTCGCTGTCGGTGCTCAGGCCCAGGATGACCGCGTCGCGGTCATTGAAGTCCTTGTTCTTCTTGCCGAACTCCGCGATCTCGGTCGGGCAGATGAAGGTGAAGTCCTTGGGCCACGCAAACAGGATGATCCACTTCCCCTTGTACGTGTCCTGGGTGATGGTCGTGAACTCCTTGCCCTTGTCCAGGCTCACGGTGGCCTTCACGGAGAAATGGGGAAGCTTGTCGCCGACGGTCAGCATGCTCGACTCCTTGTGGGGGTAGGAGGCCCGGCCCCTGTGGACAGGCCCGAAAGGGTTTTGTCAGCTACCACTAGAGCAGGCGCCGTGCCAGAAAAACGGGTCCAGTCTTTTCAGGAGGTTATTCACGCAACCCTTCTGAAGGGCGCCGCCCCATGGGTGAATAACGAAATATCGGTGCGTTTCACCACTGAAATTTCGGTGGGCAGCGACTATTCGTGGGGCATGGCGGAAGAGCACATCACGGCGGCCCCTCTGATGGGCAAGGAAGCAAGAGATCTGGTCGAGCTGGCCGCGACCGAGGAGAGCGTGTCCGAGCTGCTCCGGCGGGGGCTGGACTGGCTGACGCGCATCACCCGGTTCGATCTGGCCACGCTGTTCCTGCTGAAGGATGAGCGGCTGGTGGCGGTGGCGGCGCGTGGCCCGCTGGCCAACGCGAAGGTGCGCGGGCACGTGCTGGATCTGGCGAAGTTCCCCCAGGTGCGCCAGGCGCTGGAGACGCGGCGGGCGCGGGCCTTCACCGAGGAGGACCACACCAGCGAGGGAGATCCGTTCGACGGGGTGCTGGATCTGCCGCCGGGGCACTCGTGCATGGTGGTGCCGCTGTACGCGGGCGAGCGCCGCTACGGCGTGCTCACGCTGGATCGCGCCGAGTGCGAGACGTATCCACAGAGCGTGGTGGAGCTGGTGGAGGTGTACGGCCAGCTGCTGGCCACGGCCCTGCAGAACGCGGAGCAGAAGGCTGCCTTCGAGCGGCTGCACCGCCAGGACCACGAGCACGCCAAGCTGCTGGAGTCCCAGCTCGGCGGAGACTCGGAGGGCATCCTCGAGACGAGCCTGAGCCCGGTGATGAGGGATTTGGCGCGGCGGGCGCGGCAGGTGGCGGAGACGGACACGCCGGTGCTGCTGCTGGGAGAGACGGGCACGGGAAAGGAGCGGCTGTCACGCGCCATCCACCGCTGGAGCGCTCGGGCGGATCAGCCCTTCGTCACCATCAACTGCGCGGCCATTCCCGCCGGGCTGCTGGAGAGCGAGCTGTTCGGCCACGTGAAGGGCGCCTTCACCGGCGCCACCAAGGATCGCGCCGGGCGCTTCCAGATGGCCCACGGCGGCACGCTGCTGCTGGACGAGGTGGGCGAGCTGCCGGTGGAGCTGCAGGCCAAGCTGCTGCGCGCGTTGCAGGAGAAGACGTTCGAGCCGGTGGGCAGCGATCGCACGGTGCGCGCGGACGTGCGGCTGCTGGCGGCCACGCACGTGGACTTGCAGCAGGCCATTGCCCAGCGGCGCTTCCGAGAGGATCTCTATTACCGGTTGAGCGTCTTCCCGCTGCGCCTGCCGCCGCTGCGCGAGCGCATGGAGGATCTGCCACAGCTGTGCGCCTTCCTCCTGGAGGAGCAGTCGCGGCGCACGGGGCGGCGAGGCATGCGCGTGACACCCGAGGGGCTGGAGCGGCTCGCGGCGTACCCCTGGCCCGGCAACCTGCGCGAGCTGGCCAACGTGCTCGAGCGAGCCACCATCCTCTCGTCCGGCTCAGAGCTGGGCGAGGATGCGTTCGATCTTCCCGCGCGGGCTCCCACCGAGACGCCGCGCGTGCACGCTCCCGCGCTCAAGCCCGAGGCGGTGCCCACGCTCGCGGCGGTGCAGCGCGAGCACATCCTCCGAGTGCTCGCGCTCACCAAGGGCCGCATCTACGGTGCGGGCGGCGCGGCGCAGCTCTTGGGGCTCAAGCCCTCCACGCTGCAGAGCCGCATGAAGAAGCTGGGCATCGCGCGACAGGAACACTTCACCATCGAAGGTCTGAGCTGACCCGGGGTGGGTGACGATCGCCCTACGCCTTGAGTAGAGATGCGCGTCGAAAAAATCCTGTCGTGGTAGCGATTCGGTGAGAGCGCGGCGCCCTTCTTCACACAGAGAAGAGTGAAGAGGGTGACTGCCTTTGCGCGAGGCGTGCCGCTACAATTCGCAGCGGCTCCACGTGCAGCGGAGCGAGCGCCAGAGCGCCCGTCTACACGGGGGGGCAGCCACGCAGTCTCCACCCTGAGGGCACGCTGTTATGAGAATCCGCGCAGCGTTGTACGTCGTACTGAGCAGCTTGCTCTGGGCCTTGCCGGGAGTCGCCCGCGCGCAAGACCTGGTGAACGCCGAGCAGAGGACCTTCACCACGGACGCGGACTTCGCGCTCGGGGCCTTTCGAGGGACTCGGGCCGGAGCACCCGATCCGGATCAACTTCGCCTCGACTCGGGCGCCACCGTGCCGCCGTTCGTCTGGGTGGCCAACACCAACAACGGCACGGTCACCAAGGTGGACACGCGCACGGGCAAGCAGGTGGCCCGCTATGACTCCGTGCTGACGAGCAACTGGGATGGTTCGGTGCCGGCGGTGCGGCCGCCGCGCGACTCGTGCAACTCCCCGGGGCCCATCGCGGTGGATGCGCGCGGTGACGCCTACGTCCTCAACCGCAACGGCTGCGCGAGCATCACCGCCTCCATCACCAAGTACGCCGGCTCGCTGGCCTCGTGCGTGGACCGCAACGGCAACGGGAAGATCGACACCTCCGCCGACCTCAACGGGGACGGCACCATCGATCAGAGCGCCAGCGTCACGGCCGAGTTCCCGGGCCAGACGGACGAGTGCATCCTGTGGACGAAGACCTTCGCGCCCGTGGGCGAGTCGGCGCGCGCGCTCGTGGTGGACGCCGGGCAGAACGTCTGGAGCGCGGGCTTCTCGTCCTCGAAGCTCTACCGGTTGGATGGGCAGAGCGGCGCGGTGCTGAAGAGCTTCGATCTGAAGGCCGAGACGGGCTCGAGCTCCAACATCGCCGCGCTGGCCATCGGGCCGGGCGGCTACCTCTATATGTCGGACAGCAGCACGCTGCGGCTCATCCGGAAGATCGATCCGAACGCGCCGGATGGCAGCCACGTGGTGGACACGCTCACCTCGCCAGTGCCCACCTACGGCATGGTCGTGGATCCCAACGGGGTGGTGTGGCTGGGCGCGGATACGGACTCGGCCGTCGGCCTGGTGCAGGCGAACTTCCCGGCGCACACCATTCAACAGGTGGGCAGCGGCGGCGGGTGCAGTGGCCGCACCCATGGCGTGACGCTGGATGCCGCGGGGGACATCTGGGCGGCGTGCTACACGAGCAGCCGCGTGCTGCGCGTGGGCGCCGACGGCGTCGCGAAGGGCAACTGGTTCGTGGGCGCCAAGCCCGAGGGCGTGGCGGTGGCGGCGGATGGGAAGATCTGGGTCGCCTCCTCTGGAGTCGACACCCTGGCCGTCATCACCCCTTCCGTCTCCAGCTCGATCCAGAACTTCCCCGCGGGCGGCATCTCGTTCACGTACGGGGACATGACGGGCTATGAGCACAACCGCTTCGTCCTGCGCCAGGGAACGTGGAACGTCATCCATGACAGCGCCGTGGCCGGGACGAACTGGGGCACGGTGCGCTGGAACCAGGAGCCCCAGGGCGCCACGCCCACCGACACCGGCATCACCGTGGCCGTGAGGGCCGCCAATACGCGCGAGGCCCTGGGCTCGCAGGCCTTCGCCACCGTGACCAACAACCAGGCCTTTGCCGGCCTTCAGGGCCGCTACCTCGAGGTCCAGGCCGCGCTGCGCGCCGTGAACTTCGCGGCGGACCCGGTGCTGAGCGATCTGACCGTCCTCACGGGCAACCACCCCCCGGTGGCCCTGTGCCAGGACCAGAGCGTCTGCGCCAGCCCGGCGACGTGCACCGCTCAAGTCAGCGTGGACCATGGCTCGTATGATCCGGACGGAGACGCCATCTCCCTGGCCCAGTCGCCCGCAGGCCCGTACGCCATCGGCGCGAGCGCGGTGAACCTCACGGCCTCCGACAGCTTCGCCAGCGCGAGCTGCTCCGCCAGCGTGAACGTGCGTGACTGCGATCCGCCCTCCATCACCTGTGGGCCGGCCGTGCAGGCCGAGTGCTCGGGCAACCAGTCGGCCACGGTGTCGGCGGGCGGGGCGGATGCGACGGATACGTGCTCCACGGTGAGCGTGAGCGGTCCTGGCCTGGCCTCCTATCCGCTCGGAGACACGGCCGTCACGTACACGGCCAAGGACGCCGCGGGGAACACCTCGTCTTGCACCACCCACGTGCAGGTGGCGGACACGCTGCCTCCCTCCATCACCTGCCCGGCGGCCACCACCGCCGAGTGCGTGAACGGTGGCGCCTCCAACAGTGGCGTGGGCACGGCGAGCGCCTCGGACGTGTGCTCCGGGGTGACGGTGCTCTCTCCGGGCCTGGCCAGCTTCCCGCTGGGCACGGCGTCGCTGTCCTGGTCCGCGAAGGACACCTCGGGTAACTCGGCGAGCTGCTCCGCGCCGTTCACCGTGGCGGACACGCAGGCTCCCACGGTCGCCCTCAATGGCGCGGCCAGCTCCACCCTGGAGTGCGGCTCGACCTACGTAGAGGAGGGCGCCACCGCGACCGACGTGTGCGTGGGGGACTTGAGCTCCAAGGTGGTGACCACCGGCACCGTCGACACGGCCAAGCTGGGCACCTACACCCGCAGCTACACCGTGGCGGATCCGTCCGGCAATGCCGCGGTCCCGGCGACGCGCACGGTGAAGGTGACGGACACGGTGCCGCCGGCCCTCGCTCTCAAGGGCTCGGCCACGATGACGCTCGGCTGCTCCGAGCCGTTCGTCGAGCCCGGCGTCACCGCGGTGGATGCGTGCCAGGGGGACGTGGGCAACCGGGTGACCATCTCCGGCTCGGTGAACGCCGCCCAGGCGGGCTCCTACGTGCTCACCTACAACGCGACGGACCCCTCCGGGAACGCCGCCACGGCGGTGACACGCACCGTGACGGTGACGAGCACCCAGGGCCCCGTCCTCACCCTCAACGGCGCCAGCCCCCTGCCGCTCGAGTGCAAGCGCGACTGGTACTCCGAGCCGGGCGCGACGGCCGTGGAGGGCTGCTCGGGAGAGATCTCCGTCCCCGTCACCATCGAGCACCCGTACATCGACTCGAACGCCCCCGCCACGTACTCCGTCACCTACCGCGCGACGGACAATAGCGGCCGGGTGGCCACCGCCGTGCGCCAGGTCAAAGTCCAGGACACCCTGGCCCCGGAGCTCTACCTCAATGGCGCCACCAGCCCGTCGCTGGAGTGCAAAGTGGACACCTATGTGGAGCAGGGCGCCGTGGCCAACGATCTGTGCTCGGGCGATCTGTCGAAGGCCGTCCTCATCTCCGGCACCGTGAACACGAGCGCGCCGGGCGCCTATCCGGTGCGCTACAGCGTGCAGGATGGCCAGGGGCTCGTCACCGAGAAGGTGCGCGACGTGCACGTGGTGGACACGCGCCCGCCGACGATCACCCTCAATGGCTCGGCGACGCCGCAGATGGAGTGCTCGCGGGATGCCATTGTCGCCCTGGGCGCCACGGCCTCGGACTCGTGCGCCGGGGACATCACCAGCCGCATCACCATCTCGGGCACGGAGAACATCGTCGCGCCGGGCACCTACCCCATCACCTACAACGTCAAGGATCCCTCCGGGAACGCGGCCGCCGGCGTCACCCGCAGCGTCACCGTGATGGACACGAAGGCGCCCGTGGTGACGATCAACGGCGAGGCCAACATGACGCTGGAGTGCGGCGTGGACACGTACACCGAGCTCGGCGCCACGGCGTATGACGCGTGCCAGGGAGACATGACGAGCCAGCTCCACACCTACGGCAATGGCGCCAACGCCAAGGCCGTGGGCACGTACAGCATCCAGTACGGCGTGTGGGACGCGTCCGGCAACACCACCATGGCGCTGCGCACGGTGAAGGTGGTGGATCGCCTGCCGCCCACGCTGTCGCTGGTGGGGCCGGCCACCGTGCGGCACGAGTGCGCCAGCGGCACCTACGTCGATCTCAGCGCCACCGCGCATGACGCGTGCTACGGCGACCTGACGGCCAACGTCTCCACCACGGGCAGCGTGAATGCCTGGACGCGCGGCAGCTACACCCTCACCTACAACGTGCAGGACAGCACGCAGCTCAAGGCCACGCCGCTCACCCGCACCGTGCAGGTGGTGGACACCCAGGCGCCGACGTTCGAGTTCCACGACGTCACCGTGTCGCCGGCGGATCAGACGCTGCGCAGCTTCTCGCTGGCCGACTGTGTCACCGCCACCGACGCGTGCGACGGGTATGCGCAGGTCAACAACGGCACCATCCTCTCCATCTACAGCGATGAGCCCGAGGATGCGGCCGGTGACACGGATGGCAGCACCACGGGGGACATCGTCATCACCGGCACGAGCACCTTCCAGGTGCGCGCCGAGCGCCGGGGCGATGGGGATGGCCGCGTGTACGGGGTGGCCTTCGAGCTGAAGGACCAGACGGGCAATGCGCGGACGGGCGTGTGCCGGATCCGCGTGCCCACCACGGACGGCGGCACGGCGGCCGACAGCGGCGCGGGGGCGGGCTACACGGTGACGGCGCCGGCTCCGCTGGCCAGCGCGCCGTAGCCGTGAGCGCGCAGGGCCTCAGCGGGCCCGAGCCCAGACTCCCGGGCACGGCAAGGCGCTCGGGGGCCTCGGCTGATCCACGATCAGGAACAGGGTGCAACTCTTTTCAGGACAAAATAGATGCCAGAGCCCCGCAGTGTGACGCTTTGCACCTTAGGTGGGGCTCAAAAGATCGGCGACAGGGTGCGCTGATGTCTGTTGTTGTGCTACTTTTCCCTGGATTTCAAATAAAACGAGAAAATATCTGCTTGCCTGTCTCTGCTTAAAAGGGAAAATTGCGGGACGGCTGAAGATGGAGCTCTCAGCGTGAGGATGCGAGCGTGAGGTATCGGACCACCCGGTTGCGCCCACATCATCGACTGCGAGTGAATCTCCAGGGCCGTGAGTCAGCAGTCTGGGATGCCGAGCGCTTTGTTCTTTAGACCGTCGTACTTCATGCCGTGGGGGATGTACCGTATGAAACTCAAAGGCGTATGGGGAGCGTCGCTGGTGATGGTCGCATTGGCGGCCAGCTCCTGCGGCCAGCAAGATGGTGCGCCATTGCCTGAGCCGACCCCGGCTAGCGCGCACAGCTCGAGGCAGGAGATCCGCAGCGGGAACAAGGTGCTCATCCTCGGCAGCAGCGTGGCCGACGGACTGAACAGCCCCGAGGCTCAGGCGGTCTACGCCTGGGGGGGGCTGACGCCCGAAGTGGTGACTCCGGCGCAATGGCACGACATGACGGCCGATCAGTTCATGTCCTATCAGGCCATCATCATTGGCGATGCGGCGTGCCAGGCAGGCCCGGACGCATACCAGGTGGCAATCGACACCCGCGCCACCTGGGGCGCCATCGTCGACGGCGACGTGGCCATCGTTGCTGGGGCCCCGAGCTCCAACGGCCAGATTGATCTGGTGAACAGCGCCGTCAGCTTCGTGCTCAACACCGTGCAGTACCGCACGGGCATGTACATCGCGCTGGGCTGCGCCTACAACAGCGCCCCGCCCAACACGGCGGTGGCGCTGCTGGAGCCGTTCGGCACCTTCAAGGTGCAGGGCCTGTCGACGTGCGCCGACAACGGGCACATCTTCCAGATGAGCAACGACGTCATCTCCCGGAACATGTGGGACGGGTTGCTCGTGGGCAACGACGGGTGTTCGACGGGCACGGTGTTCACCACCTATCCGGATCGCACCTTCTCGTATGTGGCGCTCGCGATGAACTCCGACCCCTCGGTGCCCATTCCCGGCCAGAAGGTCTACAGCGACTTCATCTACGACTATGGCAACGAGACGCCCTTCGTGGGCACGCCGTACGTCCTGGTGCGCGGCGCCGCGCCCTACGGCGGTGGCTGCGGCTCGCCCGAATGGATCCCCTCAGGTGAGGAGTGCGACCAGGGTGATGGCATCAACGGCGCGCCGGCCAGCGGTGGACAGTTGCCCAGTGAGACGTGCTCGTGGTCGTGCCACAACAACTGGTGCGGCGACGGCCACGTGGACACGGCGTTCGGTGAGGAGTGCGACAACGGCATCAACAACGGCCGCTCGGCGGATACTTCCGGCACCATCGGCGCGTGCACCTCGTTCTGCAAGATCCCCCATATTCCGTCGGCCAACCATCCGCCGGTCGCGGTCTGCGTGAACAAGACGGTGTCGGCGACGAACCAGTGCGGCATGACGGCCGACATCAACGGCGGCTCGACGGATCAGGATGGCGATTTGGTGGGCTGCGTCCAGAGCCCGGCCGGGCCGTACAACATCGGCAACACGACGGTGACGCTGACGTGCACGGACAAGAAGAACAACTCGGCGGTGTGCTCGGCCACCGTGACGGTGCTGGACAAGGTGGCTCCGACGGTGTCGCTGGTTGCGCCGGTGAATCAGTCGGTGGAGTGCACCAAGGGCGGCACGTACACCGACCCGGGCTACAGCGCGAGCGACATGTGCTCGGGCGAGTTGCCGCAGAGCAGCATCACGAAGACCGGTACGGTGGACGTGGGTACGCCCAAGCTCTACCCGCTGAACTACTACGCCACGGATTCGGCCGGTAACAAGTCCCCGACGGTGACGCGCAACGTGACCGTGGCCGACACGCTGGCGCCCGTCATCACGGCCCCCGCAGTCAGCGCGGTGGAGTGCGCCCTGCAGGGCTACACCGATACGGGTGTCACGGCCAACGATCAGTGCGAAGGCGACGTCACGGCCAAGATCGTGAAGACCGGCTCGGTGACCACAACGGCGGTGGGTGACTACAAGCTCACGTACACCGTCTCGGACACGTCGGGCCACACCGGGCAGACGACCCGTACCGTGCCTGTGCGCGATACGACCAAGCCAGCCGTGACGCTCAATTCCCCGGTGAGCCAGACGGTGGAGTGCGGTGGCACGTATACGGATCCGGGCGCTACGGCCTCGGACCTGTGCGCCGGCGCCCTGCCGACGTCGGTCTACAGCACCACGATCAACATGGCCGTGCCGGGCGGGTACGTCATCAACTACAAGGCGACGGATCCGTCGGGCAACGCGGGCTACTCCGGCGACCGCTCGGTCACGGTGGCGGACACGCTGGCGCCGAAGCTGACGCTGGTGGGCTCGGCCAACGTGCCCTTGGAGTGCGCCGCGACCTTCAACGATCCGGGCGCCACGGCCAATGACCAGTGCTACGGCAACCTGACCAGCTCCATCGTCAGGACGGGCACGTTGGACAACAAGCTGCTGAACACCCCCCAGACGCTGACCTACAACGTCAAGGACGCGAAGAACAATGCCGCGACTCCGGTGACGCGCACCGTGACGGTGAGCGACACGCAGGCGCCGTCCGTCACCATCTCGGGCCCGCCGAGCCAGATGGTGGAGTGCGGCGGCGCGTACACGGATCCGGGCGCCACGGCGAGCGACGCGTGCGCCGGTGTGGTGGCCGCGGTGGCCAACCCCCCGGCCAACACGAACATGCCGGGCAACTACAGCGTCAAGTACACGGCGACGGACCCCTCCGGCAACGTGGGCACCTCGACCGGCAGCCGCTCGGTGACGGTGCAGGACTCGCTGCCGCCGACGCTGACGCTGCTGGGCCTGACCGACTCCACGCTGGAGTGCGGCTCGACGTATACCGACCCGGGCGCCACCGCCAGCGACCAGTGCGCCGGCAACCTGACGGCCACCATCACGAAGAGCGGCACGGTCGACAACAAGACGCCGTCCGCTACTCCCTACAAGCTGCACTACGTGGTGAGCGACAACGCCAACCACAGCGTCTCCGCGGACCGCAAGGTGACGGTGCAGGACACGCAGCCGCCGACGGTGACGATCACCGGGCAGACCGCGGTCACGGTGGAGTGCGGCGACGGGTACACGGATCAGGGCGCCACGGCCAACGACGCCTGCGTTGGAGCGCTGCCGGCGGTGGCGACCTCCACGCCCAACGCGAACGCGACGGGTAACTACTCGGTGACCTATACGGCGACGGACCCGTACGGCAACGTGGGCACCTCTTCGGGGAGCCGCACGGTGACGGTGCAGGACACGCAGCCGCCGACCATCTCCCTCAACGGTGCCGCCACCATGCCGCTCGAGTGCGGCTCGCCCTTCAACGATCCGGGGGCCACGGCGAACGATCACTGCGTCGGCACCCTGCACGTGGATGTGTCCGGTGGCGTGAACAACAAGGTCCCCAACAACTACCCGCTCACCTACAGCGCTGATGACGGCCATGGCCATGTCGCCTCGACCAGCCGCACGGTGAAGGTCAGCGACACGCAGGCGCCCACCATCACGGTCAACGGCCCGCTCTCCGACTCGTACGAGTGCGGCTCGGCCTACGTGGATCCGGGCGCCACGGCCTCGGACGCGTGCGATCTCAACCCCACGGTCAGCTCGAACAAGACGGGCGACCCGAGCAAGCCGGGCACCGTCACGTACACCTACACGGCCACGGATCACTCGGGCAACAGCTTCACCTCGCTGACCACCCGCCAGGTGCAAGTGAACGACCACGAGAAGCCGATGCTGGTGCTCAATGGCTCGGCGACCGAGACCATCGAGTGCGCTGACCCGTACACCGATCCGGGTGCCAAGGCCAACGATGCGTGCTTCGGGGACATCTCCGGCAGCATCAAGACGACGGGCTCGGTCAACAATAAGGATCCGAAGACCTACCAGCTCACCTACAGCGTGACGGATCCAGCGGGCAATGTTGCTGATGCGGTCAACCGCATGGTGACCGTGGCCGACACGAAGAAGCCGGTCGTCACCATCAACGGCCCGCTCAACGTCCCGGTCGAGTGCGGTGATCCGGCGTACCAGGATCAGGGCGCCACGGCCTCGGACGCGTGCGCCGGGGTGCTGCCGGCGGTGGCCACCTCCACGGCCAACCCGAGCGCGCCGGGCAACTACATCATCGGCTACCAGGCGACGGACCCGTCCGGCAACGTGGGCACCTCGTCCGCCAGCCGCACGGTGACGGTGAGCGACACGCTGCCTCCGACGCTGGCGCTCAACGGCCTGACCAACTCCACCCTGGAGTGCGGCTCGACGTATACCGACCCGGGCGCCACCGCCAGCGACCAGTGCGCCGGCAACCTGACGGCCACCATCACGAAGAGCGGCACGGTCGACAACAAGACGCCGTCCGCTACTCCCTACAAGCTGACCTACGTGGTGAACGACGGCAGCGGCCACAGCGTCTCCGCGGACCGCTTCGTGAAGGTGCAGGACACGCTGGCGCCGAGCATCACGGTCAACGGCCCGCTCTCCGACTCGTTCGAGTGCGGCTCGGCCTATGTGGATCCGGGCGCCACGGCCTCGGACGCGTGCGATCTCAACCCCACGGTCAGCTCGACCAAGACGGGCGACCCGAGCAAGCCGGGCACCATCACGTATACCTACACGGCCACGGATCACTCGGGCAACAGCTTCACCTCGCTGACCACCCGCGAGGTGAAAGTGAACGACCACGAGAAGCCGACGCTGGCGCTGCTCGGCCCGTCCTCCCAGACTATCGAGTGCGCCGACCTGTACACCGATCCGGGTGCCACGGCCACCGATGCGTGCTTCGGCGACATCTCCGGCAGCATCACGACGACGGGCTCGGTCAACAACATGGCCCCGAACACCTACCAGGTCACCTACAACGTGACGGATCCGGCGGGCAATCCCGCTTCGCCGCTCAACCGCCTGGTGGATGTGAAGGACACGCGCGCCCCGTCCATCACCGTCCTGGGGCCGCTCAGCCAGTCGGTGCAGTGCGGCGGCGGCACGTACGCTGATCCGGGCGCCACGGCCTCTGACGCGTGCGCCGGCGACCTGACGGCTGCCATCGTGAAGACGGGCAGCGTCAACTCCCACGCGGCGGGCAGCTACAGCATCAAGTACAGCGTGGCCGATCCGTCTGGCAACTCGGTCACCTCCTCCGACGTGCGCTCCGTCACGGTGGTGGATGATCTGCCGCCGAGCATTGCCCTCAACGGCTCGGCCAGCCCCACGCTGGAGTGCGGCACGCCGTTCAGCGATCCGGGCGCCACGGCCAATGACGCGTGCGCTGGCAACCTGACGGCCCAGATCTCCAAGACGGGCACGGTCAACGAGAAGGTGCCGGCCGCCTACCCGCTGCACTACAGCGTGTCGGATCCGTCCAACCACACGGTGACGGTGGACCGCACGGTGACGGTGCAGGACACGCTGCCGCCGACGCTGGCCCTCAATGGCTCGGCGACGCAGGTGGTGGAGTGCGGCTCCAGCTACCTGGATCCGGGCGCCACCGCGACGGACGTGTGCGCGGGCAACCTGGACGCCGCGGTGGCGGTGTCTGGCTCGGTGAACGCGGCCGCGGTGGGCAGCTACAACCTCACCTACAACGTGTCCGACACGGCGGGCCACGCTGCCGCGGCCGTCACCCGCGCGGTGCAGGTGAAGGACACGCAGAAGCCGACCATCTCGGTCACCGGCCCGCTCGATCAGACGTTCGAGTGCGGCTCCACCTATATGGATCCGGGCGCCACGGCCTCGGACTCGTGCGCCGGCGACCTGACGGCCGCCATCCAGGTGAACCGCTCGGGCAACACCAACCAGAAGGGCCAGTTCACCATCACCTACAGCGTGACGGATCCGTCGGGCAACAGCACCACCTCGCCCACGGTGCGCACGGTGCACGTGAACGACAACGTGGCGCCGACGCTGGCGCTCAAAGGCGCGGCGCTTGTGAACCTGGAGTGCGGTACTCCGTTCGTGGATCCGGGCGCCACGGCCCAGGACGTGTGCGAGGGCAACCTCAACGCCTCCATCACGGTCAGCGGCACGGTGAACACGAACGGGCCCAGGACGACCCCGTACACGCTCGTCTACAACGTGGCCGACTCGGCGGGGAACAGCGCCCCGTCTGTCAGCCGCGATGTGCACGTGCAGGACACGCAGAAGCCGACCCTCACCGTGCTCGGCTCGACCACCACCACGTACGAGTGCGGCACCACCTACACGGATCCGGGCGCCACGGCCTCTGACGCGTGCGCCGGGAATCTGACGTCCGCCATCGTCGCCACGCAGACGCCCAACCCGAGCCAGCCGGCCAACTTCACCGTCACCTACAGCGTGACGGATCCGTCCGGCAACACCACGGTCTCGCCGGTGGCGCGCACGGTGACGATGAACGACAACCAGCCGCCCACCATCTCGCTCAACGGCCCGGCCAGCCAGGTGCTCGAGTGCAGCCGCAGCCCGTACAACGATCCGGGGGCCACGGCCACCGACACGTGCGTGGGCTCGGTGCCGGTGTCGGTTAGCGGCTCGGTGAACACGCGGGTGGCGGGCCACTATGTGCTCGGCTACTCGGCTCATGACACGGTGGGCAACACCTCGCCCACGGTGACCCGCGACGTGCAGATCACCGACACGGTGGGCCCGGCCATCACGGTCAACGGCGACATTGCCGTCACCGTCGAGTGCAAGGGCACGTACGCGGATCTGGGTGCCACGGCCGAGGACGTGTGCTCCGGTCCGGCCCCGGTCACCACGGACAACCCCGTCAACACGGATGCCACGGGCTTCTACCTGGTGAAGTACCACGCGACAGACGCCAGCGGGAACACGAACGAGGCGGTGCGCAACGTGAACATCACGGACACGCAGGCGCCGGTCATCTCGCTCAACCAGCCGAACCCGGTGCAGCTCGAGTGCGGCAGCCCGTACGTGGATCCGGGTGCCACGGCGCTGGACGCCTGCCAGGGTGATGTGTCCAGCGGGGTCTTCGTCGAGTTCAACGGCGTGGATAACCACACCGAGGGCAGCTACATCGTGAAGTACCAGTCCCGCGACAAGTTCGGGAACACGGCCCACGCGTCGCGTGACGTGAAGGTCAAGGACACCACGGCCCCGGTGCTCTCGGTGGTGGGCCCGGCCACTGAGGAGATCGAGTGCGGCGTGCAGCCTGCGCTGGGGGTCACCGCCACGGACGCCTGCTACGGCGACCTGACGGCCAACATCGTGGCCACGCCGGCCACGCTGCCCAGGGTGCCGGGTGACTACACCGTCTCCTACTCGGTCACGGATCCGGCCGGCAACAAGACCACCAACGGGGCCTCGCGCCACTTCACGGTGGTGGACACGGGCACGCCGGTGCTGTCGGTCAACGGGTACACGGACCTGTATCCGGAGATCCACTACGAGTGCACGGGCCACGCGATTGGCAACGTGTGGTCGAACCCGGGCGCCACGGCGAGCGACACGTGCCAGGGCAATCTGGTGGTGCACCAGTACAACAGCGGCGACGACGATGGCGACGGCATCCCCGGCGACATCGATCCGGACGACTTCGGGCCTGGCCCGACGACGGAGGTCGAGGGTCTGTACTACGTGCAGTACCTGGCCTGGGATGACAGCTACAACATCCAGGGCGCCATCCTCTCGGTGTACGTGCAGGACACGCTCAAGCCGGTGCTGTACCTCAACGGGCCGGAGAACGTGAAGACCCAGTGCTTCCTGCCGACGCACGATCCGACCAAGCCGGGCAACGAGGTCGAGGTGGATCCGGATCCGTACGTGGAGCTGGGTGCCACGGGCGACGACCAGTGCTACGGCGACGTGTCTCCGCTGGTCCAGGTGTTCGGCGACGTGAACAAGCAGTCGCCGGGCGTGTACACGCTCGAGTACGACGTGCGTGACGGCGCCTTCAACTGGGCGGATCCGCTGACGCGCTCGGTGGAAGTCATCGACAACCTGGCGCCGAAGCTGGAGCAGAAGCCCGCGATCAAGGCGTTCCCGGTGGACAACTCCATGCGGACGGTGGAGCTGTCTGAGTGCACGGGCTACCTGTGGGATCTGTGCGAGGGTTACCTGGACATCAATCAGCGGGCGTACGATCTGCAGGTCACCTCGAACGATCCGAACATGGATCCGGGCGACGTCGTCATCAACAACGGCAAGATCCAGGTTCGTGTCCGGCTCAACACGAACGGGACTACCCGCGTGTACACGTTGGGCTACAAGGCGGACGACAGCTCGTTCAACACTGCGACGGGCACGTGCAAGGTGTACGTGCCGGTGAACCCGAACGAGACGCCGCCGTCGTTCTCTTCGCAGGCTGACACCCTGGCGGGCCGCTAGTCCCTCCAGACGGTAGAAGTCCCAGACGGCCGGTGCCCGGAGCAGAGGGCACCGGCCGTTGTGTATTCTGGGGTAACCCCCGACGGGCGGTGGGTGGGCCAGTGCTCCGCGCGGGGCTCCCATGGAGGGGGGGAGTGAGGTAGACAGGGGGTGGGGCTCAGTCCTGGAGAAGAGCGCAACCATGTGCCTCCACCGGCGCGCCGCACACCTGTTGTTCCTCCTGCCTGTGCTGGGGCTGCTCCTGCCCGCGCGGGGAGCCGCCGGCGGCACGGCGACGGTTCCAGGAGAGCCTTGCGTCACGCCCGTGCTGGTGCGGGACAGCGCGAGCGGCTCGCCCCTGCCAGCGCCCTCGCTGCTGGTGGATGTGGGGGGCACGCTCTTCTTCGCGGTGAGCGAGTCCTCCAACGGCCTGGCGCTGTGGAAGAGTGACGGGACGGCCTCGGGCGCCGTGCGAGTGAAGGGGCCTCCGGCCTGGGAGACGACCGCGGCGCTGGGGCACTTCACCGCCGTGGGCTCCCGGCTGTTCTTCACCGTCTCCACCTCGTCCAACTCGGTGGAGCTGTGGGTGAGCGATGGGACGGCCGCGGGCACCCTGCCGCTCAAGAGCTTCCCCAGCCAGGGGCTGGCGCTCGAGGCCGAGCTCATCGCCGTGGGCCCCACGCTGTTCTTCAGCGCGAGCGACGGGAGCTCGGGCTTCGAGCTGTGGAGGAGTGACGGGACGCCCGCGACCACCCGGCTGGTGCGGGACATTGTCGCCGGCGCCGGGAGCTCCTCTCCGTCCGGGCTGACGGCGATGAACGGGCAGGTGTTCTTCGCGGCGGATGACGGCTCCAGCGGCGCCGAGCTGTGGAAGAGCGATGGGACGGCGGCGGGCACCGTGCGGGTGAAGGACATCCGCCCCGGCGTCAACGGCAGCCTGCCGGGCTCGCTCAGGGTGATGGAGGGCGTGCTCTACTTCACCGCCACGGATGGGACGGACTTCAACGCGACGCTCTGGAAGAGCGATGGGACGGCGGCGGGCACGGGGCCCGTGGCGCCCATGGCCTTCGACGCCTCGCACGATGCGCCCCAGGAGCTGACCGTGGCGGGCCGCACGCTCTTCTTCCGGCTCCGGGACAATGTGTACGGCGCCGAGCTGTGGAAGAGCGATGGGACAGCGGCGGGCACGCAGCTCGTCAAGGACCTCCAGGCTGGCTTCTTCGACTCGGATCCCCAGCAGCTCACCGCCGTGGGAGACCGGGTGTTCTTCCTGGCCAATGACGGGCAGAGCGGGCTGGAGCCCTGGAAGAGCGATGGGACGGCGGCGGGGACGACGCTGGTGCGCGACTTCATCCCCGGCTCCAGCGGCCCGCTCAACCCGGTGCTGACGGCCGGGCCCGGGGGGCTGCTGGCGCAGATCAATGATGGCATCTCGGGCAGCGAGCTGTGGAAGAGCGATGGAGCGGGGACGGTCCAGCTGACGGACATCAACCCGCAGAGCGCCAGCTCGGAGCCGCGCTTGATGACCATCTCGGGGGGCAAGCTCTTCTTCGTGGCTACGCACCCGACGCTCGGCGACGAGCTGTTCGTCATCCCGCTCAACGAGGTGGACTGCTTCGCGCCCGTGATCACCTGCCCGAGCAACCAGGAGGTGGAGGCGATCAGCGCGCAGGGCGCCTTCTTCTCCCTGCCGCCCTCCAAGGTGTTCGATGACGCGGTGACGCCGCCCGCGATGAGCTTCAGCTGGCCGCCCGAGGGCCTGTTCCCCATGGGGGACACGGTGGTCTCCATCACGGCGCGGGACGCGGCGGGCAACAGTCAGGCGTGCACCTTCCACGTCAACGTGCAGGACAAGACGCCGCCGCTGCTGCTGTGCCCCAAGGCTGTGGTCCAGGAGGCCACGGGGCCGGCGGGGGCCCTGGCCAACTACTTCGTGGTGGCCAGCGACGCGGTGTCCCCGGACGTCACGCTGAACTACAACCACCGGTCCGGGGGCATCTTCCCGCTGGGCACGACGCTCGTGACCGTCACCGCGAGCGATGGGAAGAACTCCACCCCGTGCCAGTTCTCGCTCACCGTCCAGGACACGGTGGCGCCGCGCCTCACCTGCCCGCGAGACATGGTGTTCCCGGCCACGAGCGCGGAGCCTATTCCCCTCAACTACAGCTTGTCGGTGGAGGATGCCGTCACCCCGAACCCCGAGGTGATCACCGAGCATCCCCCCGGGAGCCTGTTCCCGGTGGGGGACACGGAGGTGAAGATCACGGCCAAGGATGCGGCGGGCAACAGCTCCACGTGCAGCTTCCAGGTAAGGAACGTGGACTCGGAGGCGCCGGTCATCACCTGCCCGGGGCCTCAGCAGGGGGTGGCCTCCAAGCCAGAGGGCGCGGTGGTGCACTTCCCCGAGGCGACCGCGACGGACAACCTGGACGCGACCACCGTGAGCTACAGCCAGGAGCCCGGCAGCACCTTCCCGGTGGGAGAGACGGTGGTCACCGCCACGGCGAAGGACGCGGGGCAGAACACGGCGAGCTGCACCTTCACCGTCACGGTGCTGGAGGGCGGCAGCAGCGCGGCGGGTGGCTGTCAGGCCGGAGCTTCCAGCGGGAGCCTGTGGTGGCTGGGGCTGGCCGTGCTGCCGCTGTGGGCTCGCCGGCGGGCGCGGAGGCTCACGGCTGGGTGAGGCTGCCAGCCAGGGCGACAGCTCGCAGGGAGGGCCCATGTAGGAGCGTGGCCAGCTCGCGCACGAGGATGAAGGCGCCGAGCGCCACGATGAAGCAGGCGAAGCCCTTGCGCAGCGCTTCGGGGGAGAGGCCGCGGCCCAGCCGGGCTCCCACGAGTGAGCCCACCACGGAGGCCACGGACATGCCTCCCGCCAGCGCCCAGTCCACGGGCGCACCGCCCAGCGTCGCGCTGAACACGCCCGAGGCGCAGTTGAGCGTGATGACCAGCAGCGAGGTGGCCACCGCGCTCGGCATGGGCAGCCCACCGAAGAGGGCCAGCGCGGGCACCACCATGAACCCGCCGCCCGCGCCTACCAACCCCGTCAACAGCCCCACGCCGAAGCCGTTGCGCAGCACCGCGAGCAGGCGCTGGACCGCGGGCTGCGTTGGCGCCGCTGCCGGAGCCGAGCGCTTGCGCAGCATGGCCAGGGCGGTGGCGAGCACCATGGCCGCGAAGGCGACGAGCAGCAGCGCCGGAGGGACGAACTTCCCCACGCGGCCCCCCATGGCCGCGCCCAGCATGCCCGCCCCGCCGAAGAGCAGGCCCACCCGCCACTCCACGCGCCTGGCCCGGGCGTGAAAGAGCGTGCCCATGGCGCTCGTCACCCCCACCACCACCAGGGAGGTGGCGATGGCGCCGCGCGCACTCATGCCGAGCACGTACACGAGGATGGGCACTGTCAGGATGGACCCGCCGCCGCCCAGCAACCCGAGCGAGACGCCCGCCAGCAGTGACAGCACGGCGCCCAGCAGGAGCGTCGTCATGAGGCCGGGCTCCTCCAGTCTTCCATCAGCGCCACCAACTCCCTCATCCGTCGCACGGTGTGCTCGATGGCCTCCGGGGACAGCCCGTCCGCCCGGGCTCGCGCGCCCAGCCGGTTGAGCGCTTGGAGGAGCGCGAAGCGATCCGGGGCGGGAAAGCCGGAGGGGACCTCGAAGAGGCTCTCGCAGGGCGGCGGAGTGCGCGGGCCATAGAGCTCGCGGACCGCGGCGCACAGGGCGTCGCGCGCCTGTCCTGGGCTCATGCGCAGGGTGATGGCCTGCCCTTCGACCTCGACGTCCGCCTCGAGCGCCGCCAGCATTCCCCCCTCCAGGTTGTAGAGCGAGGTGAAGCCCAGCTCGGCCAGGATTTGCGCCGCCTTCATGGAGCGTGCGCCCGAGCGGCAGATGAGCAGCAGCGGCTCGCCGCGAGGCCACACCGCCGCGGTGCCGGGAAGGGTGGCGAGCGGGATCAGCTCGGAGCGTGGCAGACGCCCGAGCGCTCCTTGGAACTCGGCGGGCTCGCGGACATCGATGCGGCGCACCGAGGGGGGCAGGGTGCCCAGCGCTCGGGGGTGAACGGAGTGGATGGAAGCGGCGTGCATGAGGACCTCCCGGGCTCCGCTCCCGTGGAGCGGGCCGGTTCCAGGTAGACGGTGGAAGGGGGCTCGCTGGGGCTCAGTGCTGGGACAGCTCGGCGGGCAGGCCGCAGGCGCGGTTGGCGGACACCGCGAGCTCGAGATTCCTCGGAGGCGGCAGGTGCAGCCCCGACATGAGCTGGATGAAGGCGGCGCGATCCTTGCCGGCCAGGCGCGGATTGAAGCGCTTCTCCTCGCCGAGGGTCGTCATCATGCGGCCCTGGTAGTCGTGGGCGGGGTACACCCGCGTCTCGTCCGGAAGCAGGAAGAGCACCCGGGTGATGGAGTCGTAGAGCTGCCCCGCGTCCCCGTTCTGGAAGTCGGTCCGCCCCGTGCCGCGCACCAGGAGCGCGTCGCCGGTGAAGAGGCAGTCGCCCACCAGGTAGCTCAAGCTGTCATCCGTGTGCCCCGGCGTCGCGAGCACCCAGAAGGCCAGTCCGCCCACCCGCACCTGCTCTCCGTGCCGCACGTGGACATTCACGCAGGAGGCCCCCTTCATGCTGGCCACCACCTGGCAGCCCGTCCGCTCGCGCAGCAGGCCCGCGCCCGTCACATGGTCCGCATGCACGTGCGTCTCCAGGACGTGGGTCAGCGTCAGCCCCAGCTCCTTCACCAGCGTGAGATCCCGGTCGACCTGCTCCAGGACGGGATCAATGAGAGCGGCCTCGCCGAAGATGGGGTCTGCCACCAGGTAGGTGTACGTCGAGGTCTCAGGGTCCAACAGCTGACGGAAGAGCATGGGGTCTTGCCTCCTGCCGCGGGCTCAGTGCCAGCCGCGTGCCAGGGTGCCCAAGCTCGGCGCCGAGGGGGAGACGCTCCAGGTGGAAGTGACACGCCCCCGTTGCTGGAACGTTTCGTGAAACGTTTCAACGTTTCTTGCCAGGGCGTCCGTGGCTCACCCCAGGGCATGGCCCCGGGGAGTCCCTTGGCACGCGCCATGCTCCAGCGAAGGGGTCGAGGACGAACCCGCACGGCTTCGGAGTTGGAGCTCCCATGACGACCGTAGAGACTGCTCTGGTTCCCGCCGCGCCGCTGGTCGTGGTGCGAGCGCGCGAACACTTCCGCGTCCTCCTGATTGGAGGCGGCACGGCGGGCATCACCGTGGCGGCCCGGCTGCGGCGCCAGGGGGTGACGGACATGGCCATCATCGAGCCCTCCCGCAAGCACTACTACCAGCCGCTCTGGACGCTGGTGGGCGCGGGGGCGGCGCGGGCGGAGGACAGCGTGCGCGAGGAGGCGGACTTCATCCCCAAGGGCACCCGCTGGATCCAGGAGCGCGCGGAGGAGGTGGACCCGGTGGCCCGCGAGGTGCGTACCTCCTCGGGGCTGCGGGTGAGCTACGACTACCTGGTCGTCGCGCCGGGCATCCAGCTCGACTGGGATAAGGTGCGCGGGCTGCGCGAGGCGCTGAAGACGCCTCATGTCTCCAGCAACTACGACTTCGAGCTGGCGCCGAAGACGTGGAGGATGATCCAGGACTTCCGGGGTGGCACCGCGCTCTTCACGCACCCGAGCACTCCGGTGAAGTGCGCCGGGGCTCCGCAGAAGATCATGTACCTGGCGGCCGACTACCTGCGGCGCACGGGGAAGCGGGAGCGCTCGAAGATCATCTTCGGCTCGGGCGGCAAGGCCCTCTTCGGGGTGCAGCCGTTCGCCCAGGTGCTGCAGGGCGTGGTGGAGCGCTACGGCATCGACACCCGCTTCCAGCACAACCTGGTGGAGGTGCGCGGGCCGCAGCGCGAGGCCCTCTTCGAGGTGCCTCGGGAGGACGGAGGCAAGGCCCAGGCCGTTATCCCCTATGACATCCTCCACGTGACGCCGCCGCAGAGCGCGCCGGACTTCATCCAGCGCGGGCCGCTGGCCTGGCAGGAGGGTCCGAACAAGGGCTGGGTGAAGGCGGACAAGTTCACGCTCCAGCACCCAGACTACCCGGAGGTGTTCGCGCTCGGGGATGCGTCGGATCTGCCCACCTCGCGCACGGGCGCCGCCATCCGCAAGCAGGCGCCGGTGCTGGTGGAGAACCTGCTGGCGGTGATGGCGGGCCGCGAGCCCCAGGCGCGCTATGACGGCTACGCCTCGTGCCCGCTCACCACCGGGTACGGCAAGCTGCTGCTGGCCGAGTTCGACTACGAGGGGAAGCCCACTCCGAGCTTCCCGCTCATCAACACCTTCCAGGAGCGGCGCGACATGTGGCTGATGAAGAAGTACGGCCTGCCGCGGCTCTACTGGGGGCTCATGCTGCGCGGGCGCGCGTGAGGCGCCCCGCTCAGAACAGGTTCTCGATGGAGAGGTAGCGCTCGCCCGTGTCGTAGCAGAAGGTGAGCACCCGGCTGCCGTCGGGGATCTCCGAGAGCTTGCGGTTCACCGCCGCCAGCGCCGCGCCCGAGGAGATGCCCACGAAGATGCCCTCCTCCTTGGCGGCGCGGCGGGCGAAGTCGAACGCCTCCTCCTCGGGGATGGCGATGGCCCCGTCAATGGCCGCCGTGTGCAGGTTCTTCGGGATGAAGCCCGCGCCCAGGCCCTGGATGGGGTGCGGCCCCGGTGCGCCGCCGCCGATCACCGGCGACTTGGACGGCTCCACCGCGTACACCTTCAGCTTGGGCCACACCTTCTTCAGCTCCTCGCCGCACGCGGTGATGTGGCCGCCGGTGCCCACGCCCGTGATGATGTAATCGAGCCCCTCGGGGAAGTCCGCGAGGATCTCCTTCACCGTGGTGCGCTTGTGCACGGTGATGTTGGCCTCGTTCTCGAACTGCTGCGGCATCCACGCGCCCGGCGTCTGCGCCACCAGCTCCTGCGCGCGCGCGATGGCGCCCTTCATGCCCCCGGCGCGCGGCGTCAGCTCGAGCTGGGCCCCGTACGCCGCCATCAGTCGGCGCCGCTCCAGGCTCATGGACTCGGGCATGACGAGGATCAGCTTGTAGCCCTTCACCGCCGCCACCATGGCCAGGCCAATGCCCGTGTTGCCCGAGGTGGGCTCGATGATGACGCTGTCCTTCTTGAGGATGCCCCGCTGCTCGGCGTCTTCAATCATCGACAGGCCGATGCGGTCCTTGATGCTGCCGCCCGGGTTGGCGCGCTCCAGCTTCATGTACACCTCGACGCGCGAGGGGAAGAGCCGGTTGATGCGGACGTGGGGCGTGTTGCCGATGGTCTGGAGGATGTTGGCTGCCTTCATGGGGTGGGCCTCGCGGGGTAGGTGACTGCGCAGGGGTTATTTAAATGTGGAACTCGATCTCGCCGAGATCCGCGTCGTTGTTGCGGTGGCGGACCTCGGTGCGGCGGGTGACGATGGACTGGGGTGGCACGCTCTGGGTGAGCCAGGCGTTGCCGGCGATGACGGTGCCTCGGCCCACCACGGTGTCTCCGCCGAGGATGGTGGCGTTGGCGTACACCACCACGTCATTCTCCAGCGTGGGGTGGCGCTTCTTGTCGGACAGGTTCTTCTGCACCACCAGCGCGCCCAGCGTCACGCCCTGGTAGATCTTCACCCCGTCGCCGATCACCGTCGTCTCGCCAATCACCACGCCAGTGCCGTGATCAATCACGAAGCGCCGGCCGATGGTGGCGCCCGGGTGGATGTCCACGCCGGTGCGCTGGTGGGCGAACTCGGTGAGCAGCCGCGGCAACAGCGGCATGCCCAGGGTGTACAGGGCGTGGGCCACTCGGAAGATGGCGATGGCGTAGAAGCCCGGGTAGGTGAGGATCACCTCGTCCACGCTGCGCGCGGCGGGATCCGCCTCGTGGATGGCCTCGGCGTCCTGCCGCAGACAGGTGTAGATGTCCGGCAACTGCTCCATGAAGCGCTGGGGGATGGTGGAGTCCATCTCCGGGTAGAGGGGCTCCAGCAGCGATTGCAGCCGGACGAGGTGGGCCTCCACCGCCATCACGTCTCGCTGGATGGCGGCCGCGTTGCGCTCGAGCTGGCTGGCGAAGTGGGGGAAGAGCAGCCCCAGCACGTGCTGGACGAACTCGGGCGCCGCGCTGCGGATCTCCGTGGGGAAGCACTGCCGCTGGCGGCTTTCCAGCAGGACCGCGAGCAACTTGTCGTGAGGGGCAACCATGGGGGAGCGGACCTTAACCCAAGGACAGTGGAAGTGGCGGAGGTTTTTCCACTATAACGGACGAACCTCCGCTCTGCTTTGCTCACCCGGGTCCGGAGGTGCCTTGCGAGCGCTCGTGGCTCGTGGGGAGGATCCGCCATGTCCTCCGTCCTTTCGTATGTCCACGGCACCAGCGGCACCCCGCTCCTGGGAGACACCATCGGCGAGAACCTGCGCCGCACCGTCGAGCGCTACAGCGGCCAGGAGGCGCTGGTGGTGCTGTCGCAGGGCTTCCGGGCCACGTACCGGCAGCTCTGGGAGCTGACGACGCAGGCAGCGCTCGGGCTGCTGGCGCTGGGCGTGGGGAAGGGAGACCGGGTGGGCATCTGGTCTCCCAACCGCTTCGAGTGGGTGGTGGCCCAGTACGCCACGGCGCGGCTGGGAGCGATCCTGGTCAACATCAACCCCGCGTACAAGACGGCGGAGCTGGAGTACGTGCTGCGCCAGTCCGGCGCGAGCGTGCTGCTGCTGGCGCGAGCCTTCCGGCAGTCCGACTACCGGAAGATGGTGGAGGAGGTCCGCCCCCGCTGCCCGGAGCTGCGGCAGGCGCTGGTGCTGGAGGAGGACTGGGAGAGGCTGCTCGCCCAGGCGTCAAAGGCGAGCGAGCGCGAGCTGGCCGAGCGCGAGGCCTCGCTCCAGTTCGATGATCCGATCAACATCCAGTACACGTCCGGCACCACGGGCTTTCCCAAGGGCGCCACGCTGTCGCACCACAACGTGCTCAACAACGGCTTCTTCATCGGGGAGACGCTGCGCTACGGCCCGGCGGATCGGGTGTGCATCCCCGTGCCCTTCTACCACTGCTTCGGGATGGTGATTGGCAACCTGGCGTGCACCAGCCATGGCGCGTGCATGGTGGTGCCGGGCGAGGCGTTCGAGCCGCTCTCGGTGCTCCAGGCAGTGCAGGCCGAGCGCTGCACCTCGCTCTACGGCGTGCCCACCATGTTCATCGCGGAGCTGGATCACCCCCGGTTCGGGGAGTTCAACCTGTCCACGCTGCGCACCGGCGTCATGGCTGGCTCGCCGTGCCCGGTGGAGGTGATGAAGCAGGTGCAGTCGCGGATGAACATGCGCGAGGTGACGATCTGCTACGGCATGACGGAGACCTCGCCGGTGTCCACCCAGAGCTGGCTGGAGGATCCGCTGGAGCGGCGGGTGTCCACGGTGGGCCGCGTGCACCCGCATATCGAGGTGAAGATCGTCAGCCCGGAGACGGGCGCGGTGGTGGCTCGGGGGGAGCCGGGCGAGCTGTGCACGCGCGGCTACAGCGTGATGCTGGGGTACTGGAACAACCCCGAGGCCACCCAGAGCGCCATCGACGCCGCCGGGTGGATGCACACGGGGGATCTGGCCACCATGGATGCGGAGGGCTACGTGAAGATCGTCGGCCGCATCAAGGACATGATCATCCGCGGCGGCGAGAACATCTACCCGCGCGAGGTGGAGGAGTTCCTCCACACCCACCCGGGTGTGAGCGAGGCCCAGGTCATCGGCGTGCCGAGCGAGAAGTACGGCGAGGAGGTCATGGCGTGGGTGAAGGCCAGGCCGGGCGTGGCGCTCACCGAGGCGGAGCTGGTGGCCTTCTGCTCCGGGAAGATCGCCACCTTCAAGATTCCTCGCTACTGGAAGTTCGTGGAGGAGTTCCCCCTCACCGTGACGGGCAAGGTGCAGAAGTTCCGGATGCGAGAGGTGTCCGTGAGCGAGCTGGGGCTCCAGTCCGCCGCCGCCATCAAGACCGCTTGAGCGAGCGGGGGGCGCCTGCCTTCTTCTTCGCGGCGGCCTTCTTTGCGCGAGGCGCCTTCTTCGCCGCCGCGCGCTGGGCTGCCTCCACCGCGCGCCGGGCCCACGGCAGCAGGGCATGGGCGTCGTCGCTGGCGTCCGTGGGGGGCGTCCAGTAGGGCATGCGGGTGGCGCCCTTGCCCTTGCCGCTGTCGTAGGACCAGCGCTCGCAGCCCGCCGCCTCGAACAGCGGGTGCGTGAGCTCATCCGCCTTCAGGTAGAAGCGGCCATCGACGATGACCCCGAACATCAACCCGCTCGAATAGAAGCCCCACCCGCCGAACATCGAGCGCGCCTGCACCGGCCCGAGCGGCTCCAGCAACTCCAGGGTGTACTCCACCAGGCTGTCCATCTTCGGCATGTGCCAGTCCTCCACGGCTGAGAAGGCCCGCACCATAGCCCTACCGGGCGGGTAGGGAAGCTCCCTCGTGATGGTGCTTACGCCACTTCGAGCCGCGGCGCCGCGGTGCGCGTGGGTCCGGCCTGGGACGTGGCGGGAAGCACCAGCGGCCATAGCTCCTGGAGGGCGGTCCGCAGCGCCGAGGCGCTCGGGTAGCGCGCCTCGGGCGCCTTGGCGAGCAGCTTGAGGACGATCCGCTCGAAGGGCTCGGGCAGCTGTGGGTTCAGGGTGCGCGGGGGCGCGGGCTGCTGCTGCACGTGCTGGAACATCAGCGCCATCGGCTGGGTGTGACGGAAGGGGAGCTGGCCGGTGAGCAACTCGTAGGCCACCACTCCCAGGGCGTACAGGTCCGTGGCGGGGCAGACGGGCTCACCTACGGCCTGCTCCGGGGCCATGTACTCGGGCGTGCCGAAGACCGCGCCTTGCGTCGTCAGGCCTGCCACGTGCGCGCTCTTGGCGAGCCCGAAGTCCACCAGCTTGAGCACGCCCGTGTGGGTGATGAAGAGGTTGCCGGACTTCACGTCCCGGTGGAGCACGCCGCGCCCATGCGCGTGCTCCAGCGCGCACACCGCGTGGGTGAGCCAGCGCAGGGACTCGGCGAGCGTGGGGCGCCGCGCCAGCAGCACGTGCCGCAGATCCATCCCCTGCAGCAGCTCCGAGATGAGGAAGTGCCGCTCACCATCCGTCCCTACCTCGCGCAGGCGCAGGATGTTGGGGTGCTCGAGCACTTGCGTGTGCTTCAGCTCCTGGCGGAAGCGGGCCACGAGCGCCAACTCATGGCTGGAGGCTGTCAGCAGCTTGAGGGCCACGGACGTGCCCACCTTGAGGTCCGTGGCGGCGTACACCGCCGCGCTTCCGCCAGCGCCCAGCCATCGCTCCACGCGGTAGCGGCTCGCCAGCACCTGCCCTGGTACCAGGCCGCGCACGGCCGGGGGCGGCTCGGGAGGAACGGGCGTCACCGCGCCCTGGAGCAGGGTGCCGGAAGGCGTGCGAGCGAAGGAGGGGCGCGGCCAGGTCTCCTCGCCACCCAGGTAGCTCACTGCCGAGTTGTCATCCGTGGCCTTCACAGGCATCTCCGTGGGGACGTCATGTCTTGAAGCCGGGGGAGTGGCACGCGTCAGCCATTGAGCGGCGAGAGCCGGCCGTGCCCTGCGTCTCCCTCGATGTCCACGTGGGGCGTGGGCAGGTTGTACTCGGCGGCGGCGCTGGTGGCCTCGACCAGGATGGGGCCGGCGATCTCCGGCGGCTCGCCCTGGCACAGCAGCGCCACCACGTGCTCCAGGGTCCACTTGCCCATCCGGTTCACCTTCAGGCTCTTGCCATCGAAGGCGGCCGTGTCCGCCAGCTCCGAGCTGCTGGAGAGCTTGCTCTCCACGGAGGTGCCCAGGTAGCCGCGCGCCAGGGTCAGCACCCGGTCCACCACCGAGTTCCACGCCTGCAGGTGCGTGCGGTCCTGGGCCTCGTCCATGATGTCCAGCCCCACCTGCAGCCGCTCCATGCGCTCCAGGAACTGCTGGACGAGCGCCCCGCGCACGATGCGCCCGTGCTGGGGAGCGATGAGCTCCACGGCCGGCTGGAGCTGGCGGATGGCGGCCACCGCGCGCGCCAGCGCCGCGTTCACCGGCATGTAGATCTGATGGAAGGCGCGGATGCCCTTCCAGTCGGACTCCTCGGCCCACAGGCCCTGGGCGTGCGCGTCGGTGAGCCCGCCGAACAGATCGCCGGAGAAGAGCACCCGGGTCTCCGGATCATAGAGCATCACCGCGCCGCGGAAGTGGCAGAAGGGCGAGGGCACCGGCAGCAGCGTGTGCCCGGTGGGCACGTTGAGCCCCCGGGCGAACTTCTCGGTGGCGATGAAGCGGTTGCGCGGCAGGTTGAAGTGGACGATGAGCCGCCAGGTGTCCTCCGAGCAGACGATGCCCGCGCGCGGCGAGTAGCGTGCGGAGATGATGGCCGCTGACGAGCCCACGTCCGGATCCTGGTGGTTGATGAAGAGGGCGGACAGGCGATCCATTCCGCCGATCAGCGACACCACCTTGGTGTGGATGGTGGAGAAGTCACTGCTCGAGCCGGGATCGATCAGGAGGTTGAACTCGTTCTGCCGCTGCGTCTTGGGATCCATGCCGCGGAAGCGGCGCAGGAACGGGTTGGCGAAGAAGATGCTGCCGGGCTCGCGCTTTCCGACCCAGAAGGTCTCGGGAGCAATCTCGACAGGAACCAGACGCAGATCAGGACTCGGATGGACGGGCGGGGGCGGGCTCATAGAGGGGGGACGGGGGGTTTGCTCCTGGACACAGCAATGGCGATGCCAGCCGGCACCTTCCCGAAAGGTCCCATCCAACCCGCAAGGCTTGCGCGAAGCGTTCCCGGACGGACAAGGCCGTGAAAATCCTGCGCCGCCTCAGGCGGGCGGGGTCCTGGGTGACCTCACCCCCGTGCGTCACGAATTCACCAGAGCGGCACGCAACGTCAAGTCGGACCGTGGTGATAAAGAAGAGCGGTGGAGTAGGAATTCCCCCTCCACCCGGAGAAAGCTGTTCTCCGTGCACCCCCCCATCGCTCCGGTTCCGGGGCAGGACTCAATCCATCGTGAGAATCACTGAACCCTCGTCGAGGCACACGCTCCTGGACCGCCGATTTCTGGCGGCCCTGCTCTCACTGACCCTGGTGGCCTGTGGCGGTACGGAGGTGGACCGGGCGGACACGGACACCCTGTCGGCCCAGCAGGCTGTGAGCGTGCCGATGCGGCTGATGGCCGCCAACATCACCAGCGGCAACCTGCAGAGCTATGACCCGGGAGAGGGCATCCGCATCTTCCAGGGCACCCACCCGGACGTGGTGATGCTCCAGGAGTTCAACTACGGGGACAACTCGGCCACCGCCATCCGCGGCTTCGTCAACACGGCCTTTGGCACCAGCTTCTCGTACTACCGGGCGGCGGGCACGACGTACCAGATCCCCAACGGCGTCATCAGCCGCTGGCCCATCCTCGCCGCGGGAGATTGGACGGACACCCAGGTGTCCAACCGCGCCTTCACGTGGGCGCGCATCGACGTGCCGGGCCCCAAGGATCTCTGGGTGGTGAGCGTGCACCTGCTGACCAGCAGCAGCAGCGTGCGCAACACGGAGGCCACCAACCTGGTCAACCTCATCAAGGCCAACGTGCCGGTAGGGGACTTCCTGGCCATCGGCGGTGACTTCAACACCGACACCCGCACCGAGGCGTGCCTCACCACCTTCTCCTCGGTGGCCTCCGAGAGCAGCCCCTACCCGGCGGACCGCAACGGCAACGACAACACCAACGCGACCCGAGCCAAGCCGTACGATCACGTGATCGTGGACGGCGATCTGAGCGCGTACAAGACGGCCACGGTGATTGGCGCGAGCAGCTTCTCGGGGGGCCTGGTGGCGGACACGCGCGTGTACTCGCCCCTCTCGGAGATCTCCCCGGCGCTGAGCACCGACAGCGGCGCCACCAACATGCAGCACATGGGCATCATCAAGGACTTCCTCATCCCCGGGGACACCACCAGCGCGAGCGTCACGGTGAGCTCGCCCAACGGCGGCGAGAGCTGGGCGGGGGGCAGCAGCCACAGCATCACCTGGACGTCCTCGGGCGTGACGAACGTGAAGGTGGAGTACACGCTGGATGGCAGCACCTGGACGGTCATTACCTCGAGCACGGCGGCGTCCACGGGCAGCTACGCGTGGACGGTGCCCAGCAGCGCCACCACCGCCGCGAAGGTGCGGGTGAGTGACGCGTCCAACTCCGCCGTCACCGACACGAGCAACGCGGCGTTCACCATCACCACCTCGGGCGGTGGCGGCTCGGGCGGCGTGTTCATCAACGAGGTGATGATCAACGAGCCGGGCTCGGACGTGAACGGCGAGTTCGTGGAGCTGGTGAACTCGGGCAGCACGGCGGTGGATCTGTCCGGGTGGACGATCTCCGACGGGACGGCGGTGCGCCACACCTTCGCCAGCGGTACGAGCCTGGCGGCGGGCAAGGCCATCGTGGTCTTCGGCGGGGCCTCGGCCATCCCGGTGGGGCTGACCAACGCGGTGGCCGCGTCCACGGGGATGCTCAACCTGGCCAACGCCGGAGACAGCGTGACGGTGAAGAGCTCGGCGGGGACGACGGTGGACAGCGCCACGTTCAGCTCGACGCTCGGCGGGACCGATGGCGTGTCGGCCAACCGGAGCCCGGACGCCACCAGCGGCGCGAGCTTCGTGCTGCACACCTCCGTGTCGAGCCTCACGTCTTCGCCGGGCAAGCGCGCCAACGGGACCGCCTTCTGACGGTCTGTTGCTCCTGAGTGAAGTGTGAGTGCCGAGGACGCCCGGGGCGGGCAGTGGCCCCGGGCGTTCTTGTCTTCACGAGCGGTTGCTCCAACTCACAGGGCTCTCTTCAACTGCTGGTAGATCTCACCGGAACTCATCGACGACGTAGACCCCTGCCACGGAGAATTCGAGGATCGCTGTCCCCGGCTTGGAGTCAGGGCGCTTCTTGAGTTGGCCCTTCGCGAGCCGGGCTACCGCGCAGATAGGCACCCTGTTTCCCCCGGGGGGCTGGGCTGCGTAGTAGCGAATGACGACCTGGGGGCCACCGGTCCAAACCCGGCCGTACAGCCGCGTTGGCGGTTCGAGAGGACCTAGATTTTCATCCAGCATGCTCTCAACCGGCCCTTCATAGAGAGTGACGGGAGTGGTGTCGGTCTGGTTCACATCGAGTGTCACAAGGCCGCCGTCACCTACAGAGATCTGGAGATACCGCATCGCCTTGAGGGCTTCCTCGGGGCACTCCTCGTGGCCGGGGGTCCCGTCTGGACGAAGGGCTACCCGCCCAGTTCCGGTGGCCGGGCAGCCAACGGACGTCATAAGCAGGAGGGCGCCGCACAGGCACAACGGGGTGCGCTTGATGATCCGCATGTCGGGCTCTTACTCGCGGGCGAGCGACGGGTCCAACTTCACGAAGACCTGCACGATCCCGTCGTCGCGAATGAGCTGAAGCGCCAAGGTTTCGAGCCCGGACTCCGAGACAAACGCGCTCCTATCCGCGACAACGGCCACCGCACCGGTAGCACCGGGAGCAATTGACCGGGGCGTCATTCGCACGGCGCAGTTGAGCTTCTTCGTCTCGGGCAACCAGAAGCCATCCGCTGACGTCAATCGCGCCTCATCCAGGTTCCAAGCACGGGTGCCGTGATTCTCGATCCTCACAACGACGGCCACTTTCCCCTTGCCGGAATAGACGGTGGCAACGGCTTCGGAGTCCAAGTACTCCGTGTCTTTGAAGACATAGGTCCGCCAACGCCGGAAAAGCGTCTGCTGGGCAGAGCCTGTCGCGAGGAGTGCGGCCAGAGCATGATCCGGTGAGTTCTCCTCTCGTGCGTAACGCTCGTTCTCTTCCCGGTAGCCCTGCTCCCTCTTCAGTGCGTTGTCCAAGTCCGCCCGGAGGTACTTCATGGTTTCCGGGTCCCAAAACAGGTTCACCTGATGGTCCACGGTCGCCTTGTCCGCCGTGACGGTGAACGGGACCTGCGTTCCGTCCACCAACGTGACCACGAGCGGCAGGCGGTCCTCTGGAGTCAGATCATAGAGCGGCACCAGCACCACCACCTTACCGGCCACCGCGAGGGGCTCAAAGCGACCCTCCCAACCCTCCATCTTCGTGCGCGCCAGGTCGACGTCCTTCTCGAAGTGCAGAACGGTGGCGACTTCTCCCGCGACGTACACGAGGCGAGCAAGCCGGTCTGGCCGCCAGGGAAAGGTGACATTCCGGATCTGAGGCTCTCGGTCCCCGGCACTGGCGGCAAAAGCCACGAGCACAGCAAGCAGTATGAGGCGGGAACATGGGAAGTCGCGCATAACGCTCCTAACCTAGCAGGAAGGGCGGCAGGCGCACAACCTCAGAGGGTGGCATTGGGCGGCTTTGGAGACGATCTTCAGGAAGCGCGGCGTAGCGGAAGAGACACGCGATCTTTGCAGCCACGGGCTTTGGGGGGCTCACTGTGTCGTATGCTGCGCCCGGATCTACTGCTGTAGGAGTATCGAGCATGCGCGAAGCACTTCGGGCGCAGCCCCTCACGAAAGAGGCGTTCGCACCGTTCGGTGATGTCATCGGGCTGGACCTGGGAGGCGGGACCAGCGCCAACCAGGGCACGGCCACCCGCTACGATTACATCGCCCAGCTCGCCAGCACCCGGCCCGAGGCGAAGCCGAACCTCGCGGTGTTCCGCTCGGTGGCCAAGGCGCTGCCCTTCGAGGTGCGCCTGGTCGAGCGCCACCCGTGCTCCACTCAGATGTTCGTGCCCATGGCGTGCCGGCGCTTCCTGGTCGTCGTGTGCCCGAGCGACGCCCGCGGCGAGCCGGAGCTCTCCCAGCTGCGCGCGTTCGTGTGCGGCCCGGGGCAGGGCGTGAACTACCGCGCGGGCGTCTGGCACCACCCCATCATCGCGCTCGATGGGCCGGCGGAGTTCCTCATGCTGGCGTGGGAGGACGGCACCGCGCTCGACTGCGAGGAGCGCCCCCTCTCAACGCCCCTGCGGGTGACCAGCGATTGATATGTGGCGCGACCGCTCTCCGAGGGGCTGCCACCCTCGCACGCTCGAGGGTGGCAGCCCGGGATTCGGCGCGCGTTACCAGCTCACCTGGAAGCGGGACAGGAGCAGGTTCTCGGGGATGCGATTGCCGTCGTCGGCGGCTCCTCCCTCGAACGTGGTGCGATCGAAGTTGAGGGCGATGCGGACGTTGGTGTTGAGGTACCAGTTGGCGGCGATGCCCCAGCTCTTCGCCTCACGTGCGGACTTCGCCGGATCCGCATAGGTGGGGAAGGTGTTGGGATCGACGCGCAGATCCGAGTACCGGGCATCGAGCTCGACGGCTCCCCAGGCTCCCTCGGAAGGATTCACCGGGTGGGTGGGGCGGACTCCCTCGTAGGAGGCATCCCCCCCGAACAGCACGTAGGCGGCGGTGGCCTGCCAGGACTGGTGCCGCAGCCGGGCCCGCTCCGTCCCGCGCCTCACCTCTTGAGCGGAGGAGACGTATTCGGCGAGCAGCCCCACGGGCCCCCAGAACCAGGTCCCCTGAGGCGAGAGCCGGAGGTTCTCGCCACTGGCGAACACCGTATCCGCCGCCGTGGTGCTCGTCAGGTAGCTGAAGAAGGCTTGCTGGGAGGTGGCTCGGTAGGAGGCGAGTGCCGGGGCGGCGGTGGTCCCCAGCCGTCTGCCATGGCTCGCGGCGAAGCCCAGCCCGAGCCCCTGGAGCGGATGCAACGAGGTGCGTCGCAGCGGGTACGTGTAGACGCGCCCGGCGAGATCAAAGCTGTTGTCGGAGTTGGCGTCGGCGCTGCCTCCGTCGGGGACGCCGTTGAAGGCGCCCAGGGCGTAGGTGAGCGTGCCTTCCAGCAGCTCTCCGTGGAGCTGCAGCCCGATGTCGCGGTTGGGGACCAGATTGGTGGGCAGGGCCCGCTCGATGAAGAGGGTGTTGGTGGCGGACTGCAAGCGCTCGAGCCCGACGGGCGGCTTGAACTTGCCCACGCGCAGCCGCAGCGCACGCCAGGGGTGGATGTCCAGGTACGCATCCTGCACGGTGGCCGTGCCTCCGCCGAAGTCCGTGAGGAGGCGGAAGTCGAAGGCCCCGAAGAGGGTTCCCTCGAGCAACGGCCGGGCGCGGCGGAGCTGGAAGGTGCTGGTGCCGGGCCGATCGGTGTCGCTCAGGAAGAAGCGGCCATCCGCCTGGAGATAGCCGCGGAGCTTGATCTGGAAGGACTTGTCCTCGGAGGACAGCGAGAAGCCCTCCGAGGAGGCGCGGGCGATCACCCCGGAAGAGGAAGCCGAGGGTGCCGGTGCTGGCGCGGGCTCCCCTTGGGCCCAGGCTCCTCCGGCGGACAACAGCCAGAGACCCAAGGCTGCGCGCTTGAACCAGGAACTGCGGCGTACTTCGGTAGGAATGCGGCGTCTCACGAAGACCTCTTCTCGTCGGGTGGGGAAGTCACGCCTCCTGGGGGAAGTGCCCGGCCAGGAAGCGACCGCGAGGTGTCAGGTGAGATCAGGGTCCAGAGACTCGAAAGCCCACCTCTCCTCGCGGATGGTGGGCTCTGCAGAGTCAGCTCGGTCGTCCAGTGTCAGGCGACCGGCGCACGTGCGCCCACCGGGAGTGCCTGACAGCAACACATGGCGAAGGCGGTGGAGTGCATGAGCGTGCCTCACGGTGCCTGGGGGCTCGCTCGCTGTCAAGGGAGCAGCGGCCCGCGCCTCGACGGTCCACCGCGGAGGACCGCGAGGCCCTCTGTGTGGCCTCAAACTGGAACCCGAGGAGGACGGATGCTAACTGCGAAGGTCCGTCCTTCCTTGGGAGCCTGCATGTACCTCCTCCTCCTGGTCTCCGTGCTCTCCGCTGCGCCGCCGGCCAAACCTGCCGAGCCCGCGAAGCCCGCCGAGCCCTCGAAGACGAGCACCCCGGCGGGGGCCACCCAGTTCCTCAAGGCGCGCACGGGAAACCAGGCCATCGCGCAGATCTTCGCGCCGGGGATCTCCGGGCTGTCCGCCGAGGACAAGCGCGTCGCGTGGTACATGACGCTGGCGGCCCATGCGGGCGAGGACATTGCCTACGATCAGCTCGGCTGGAAGCTGGTGGATGCGAAGCGGCTGCTGGAGGGCGTCTACCTCTTCGGCCAGGAGGGCGCGGGGGGCCCAGGCCTGTTCGACAAGCGGCTCACCGCGTACCTCACGCGCTTCTATGGGCAGATGGGCAACCACGATCAGATCACGGGCCAGAAGTTCGTCCCCGAGTTCACCGCGGGCGAGCTGGAGGCCGCCGCCGTCCGGGCCTTCCGCGCGGGGGCTCCCTTCAGCGTGAAGGACGAGCTCGCCCTGCATACCTGGGTCAGCGGGCTGAAGCCGACGCTCTTCGATGCGTCCTTCGAGCCCTCGCTCACCTCCAAGTCGCCGCCGCCGGGGCAGGATCTGCTCACCGCCTCGTCCAACACCGCCTACGGGCCCGGCGTGACGTTGAAGGATCTGGAGCACTTCCAGGAGAAGAACCCGCTCAACTCGCGCGTGGTGAAGGAGGACGGGAAGCTGGTGGAGCAGGTGTTCCGCGCCGGGGATGGCAAGAAGATCCCCCCGGGGCTCTACGCCGAGCCGCTGTCGCGCGTGAACGCCGCGCTCACCGAGGCGATGAAGTCCGCCAACCCGAAGCAGAAGCCGGTGCTGGCCAAGCTCATCCACTACTTCGAGACGGGCAACCCCAAGGACTGGGAGGCCTACAACATCGCCTGGCTGAAGGTGGACGCGGTGGTGGATGGCAACCTGGGCTTCATCGAGACGTACGTGGATGCGCGCGGGCAGAAGGGCCAGTGGGAGGCGCTCATCAACTACCGCAACGCCGCGGAGAACAAGATCATGGAGCTGCTGGCCCAGCGCGCCCAGTACTTCGAGGATCGGCTGCCCTGGCCGGATGTGTACAAGCGCAAGAAGGTGGCGCTGCCGGTGGCCAAGGCGGTGGACCTGGTCGCCACCAACCCGAATCCGCCCGCGGGCATCAACCTGCCCAACGAGCAGAACATCCGCGAGAAGTACGGCAGCACCAGCATCCTGGTCGCCAACGTGATGGACGCGGCGTCGGCGCTGCGGCGGCTGCCGCTGGCGCTCGAGTTCTCCCGCACGCCCGACGAGCGCGCCCAGGCCGAGAAGTACTCCGTCACCGCGCGCAAGTGGCTGGTCGCCTTCCACGAGGTGCTGGGCCACGCCTCGGGGCAGGTGGACAAGAAGAAGCTGGGCAAGAACCCGCCCGAGTTCTACCTCAAGGAGTACGACAACACGCTGGAGGAGGCCCGCGCGGATCTCGTGGCGCTCTGGCATGCGTTTGATCCGGCGCTGGTGGAGCTGTCTCCGGAGGCGCTGAAGATCGCCCAGCAGATGTACCGGGACTTCCTGGTGGAGGGGCTCACGGATCTGTCGCGCGTGGAGAAGGGCGACGAGATTGAGGAGGACCACCAGCGCGGCCACCACATGACGGTGAACTTCCTGATGGAGAAGGGCGCGGTGAAGCAGGTGACGCAGGATGGGCGCGCCTACTGGGTGGTGGAGGACTACGACAAGATGCGCGAGGCGGTGGGCGAGCTGCTCACCCGGCTGATGGTCATCAAGGCCACCGGCGACTACGAGGGCATCCGCGAGCTGGTGACGCAGAAGGGCATCAAGTTCGATCCGAAGCTGCGCGACGAGGTGGCCCAGCGCGTGAAGGCCGCGGATGTGCCGTCCGTGCTCTTCATCAACGCGTCGCGCCTGGTGCCCGTGGTGGACGCGGAGGGGCAGGTGACGGACCTGAAGGTGGACCCGGCGCAGGGCTTCATCGAGCAGAACCTGGAGCGCAGCGTGCTCGGGAAGCTGTCTCCCGCCGAGGCCACGAAGACGGCCGCGCGCCTGGCCAGCTCACCCGATGCCTTGAAGGAGGCCTTCAAGATGCTGGGGCGCACGGCCCCCGCCGCCGCGGCACCCGCGACGAAGCCCGCCCCCGCCAAGCGCGGCGCGCTCAAGAAAGCGGGCGCGGCCCACTGAGGCCCAAGGCTTCCGGTCCGTCCCACTCCCGGCTCAGACGGGCGGGGTAGGCGGATCCGCGGGCCGGGGGGAGGGCCGGCCGTAGTCGCGCTCGTAGATGCGGATGAGCGCCAGGAAGAACGAGACGATCAGCGGGCCGAGCAGCAGGCCCACCGTCCCGAAGACGGCCAGGCCTCCCAGCAGCGCGAAGAAGACGATGGCCCCGTGCATGTCCAGGCCTCGCTTCACGAGCAGCGGCTTGACGATGTTGTCCACCAGGCCCACCACCAGCACGCCCCAGACGGCCAGGAACAGGGCCATCCACTGGTGGCCGGTGAGCAGCAGCAGCCCCGCGGCGGCGAAGCACACCACGGCCGCGCCCACGGCGGGCACGAGCGCCAGGAAGAACGTCACCGCGGCGAAGAAGAAGGGCACCGGCACCCGGGCGATGAGGTAGCCCACGAGCGCGGCCACCGCCTGCACTCCCGCCGTGGCCACCGAGGACACCAGCACGGAGGTGGCCACGAGGCGGAACTCGCGGAGGATCTCCTCGGCCTGCCCGCGCTTGAGGGGTGACACGCTCTCGAGCCACAGCACCAGCTTCCGGCCCTCCACCAGGAAGAAGTAGAAGGCGATCAGCATCATCACCGTCTGGAAGGCGAGCGAGCCGGTGGCCGCCACCGCCCCGGTGACGGCCTTGGCGGCGGTGCCTCCCTGCGAGCTGACCTGCTCCTGGATCTTCTCGTCCAGCTGCACCTCCTGCACCTGGAGCCGGTCCATCACCGTGTCGGCGAGCTTGCGCACCGGCTGGGGCAGGCGCTCCTTGAGCCCCTCCACGCCCTCCGTGCGCAGCGTCTCCCGGATGAAGCGCACGCCGTCGGCGGCCTCGCTGATGAGGAAGGCGGTGAAGCCGGTGAGCGGCAGCAGCAGGGCGATGATGACGCCGAAGCAGATCACCCCCGCGGAGAGGTTGGCCCGTCCGCGAAAGGCGCGGGTGAGCTTCTTGTGCAGCCCATAGAGCGCCCCGGCGAGCACCGCCGCCAGGAAGAAGCCCTTGGCGAACGGCTGGACGATGATCGCCAGCAGGACGATGGAGAGCAGGATGAGGCCTGCGAAGACGCGCCGGGCGACGATGTCCGAAGCCATAGGGGGACGACATTAGGGGCCCTTTCCCCAGGCGAAAGGGGAGAGCGCCGCAAACGGTGACTTCCTTACGGTGACGAGAGGCTTGGGAATGGACGCGAGCCGGGTAGAGTCAGGCCATGCCGCCGCTCGACTCGCCCCGGTTCCACCTGTGGATGCTGCAGGTCCTGCCTGTCGCCTACCTGGCCATCACCTTCCTCCAGTCCGGCCTGGATAAAGTGTTCGACTGGAAGGGCAACCTGAGCTGGCAGACCCAGCTCTTCTCCAAGGTGCCGGTGCTCCGAGGGCTGGGGAAGCCCCTGCTGCTCACACTCACCGTGATGGAGGTGGTGGCCGGGGCCCTGTGCGCCGTGGGAGTCCTCCTGCTGGTGGCCACCGGGAGCTCCCAGGTGGCCTGCGCGGGCAGCATGCTGGCGGGGGTGACGTTCCTGTCGCTCGTGTTCGGCCAGCGCGTGGCCAAGGACTACGCGGGGGCGGCGGGCATTGCCCCCTACTTCCTGGTCAGTCTGGCGGCGATCTACTTCACCCGGTAGTGAGGAGGCAGCCGCCTCCGGGGTAGACTGCGCCGCACCCGCCGCTCCGGGGCGGCCAGGAGACACATGGATCGGCTGCGCTTCTATCTCAACGACCGGCTCGTGGAGGAGTCGGGGCTCTCTCCCACCACCACGGTGCTGCGCTACCTGCGCGAGCGCGCCCACCTGACGGGCACCAAGGAAGGGTGCGCGGAGGGAGACTGCGGCGCCTGCACGGTGGCGGTGCTGGAGGAGGACGGCAAGGGCGGGCAGGCGCTGCGGGCCATCAACTCGTGCCTGCTGCTGCTGCCCATGGTGCAGGGCAAGCGCGTCTACACCGTGGAGGCCCTCAAGGAGCGCGGCGAGTACCACACGGTGCAGAAGGTGCTCGCCACCGAGCTGGGCTCGCAGTGCGGCTACTGCACGCCGGGGGTGGCCATGGCGCTGCTGGAGGCCTGTCACCGCAAGGACTTCGACGAGCCCTGGAAGCTGGACGCGCAGATGTGCGGCAACCTCTGCCGCTGCACCGGCTACCGCCCCATCCGCGAGGCCGCCGCCCGAGTGGCGGGCCTGGAGCCGAAGGATCGCTTCGCTCGCGCCCTGGCGGAGACGAAGCCCGAGTCCATGGAGCTGGCCTACTCGGCGGGGGCGCAGCGCTTCTTCACCCCCGCGACGCTGGAGACGCTGTGGGACGTGCTGGATGCGCACCCGGAGGCGCGCTTCGTGGTGGGCGGGACGGATCTGTCGCTGGAGGTGACGAAGCGCTACGCCGAGCCGCCGCTGCTCGTGTCCCTGGAGGCGCTGCCCGAGCTGCGGGCGCTGGAGCCGCGCCTGGGCGGACACCGTGTGGGCGCCACGGTGCGGCTCACGGAGCTGGAGGACTACTCACGCAAGGCCAGCCCGGCGCTGGAGCGGATGATCCGTTACTTTGGCGCTCGGCAGATCAAGAACCGCGCGACGGTGGGCGGCAACCTGTGCACGGCCTCTCCGATTGGAGACCTGGCGCCGGTGTTCATCGCCCTGGGCGCCGAGGCGGTGCTGCTCTCGCGCGCGGGCGAGCGGAGGATGCCGCTGGAGGAGTTCTTCGTGGACTACCGCCGCACGGCGCTGAAGCGCGGGGAGCTCCTCGCCTTCGTGGATGTGCCGGCGCAGCCCTCGGGGGCGCGGACCATCGCGTACAAGGTTTCCAAGCGCCGCGAGCTGGACATCAGCTCCGTGTCCGCGGGCTTCCGGGTGGTGGTGGACGGGGCGGGGCGAGTCACCGAGGCGCGGCTGGCGTACGGGGGCATGGGTGCCCGGCCGGCCCGTGCGCGGCGCACCGAGGAGGGGCTCGTGGGGCAGCCCTGGACGGAGGCGAGCGTGGAGGCGGTGCTCGCCCGGCTCGATGAGGATTTCACTCCGAGAACGGATCATCGTGGCTCGGCCTGGTACCGGGGGCAGGTAGCAAAGAACCTGCTCCGGGGGTTCTTCCAGGAGACGCTCAGCGAGTCCGCCCCTCGGCTCCAGGAGCACCACGCCGCCACGGTCCAGGTGAGGTGATGTGATGGTCGCCATACCCTCTGAAGTTGCCCCGAAGCCCTCCGAGTCCCAGAGCCCCCTGCACGCCCCCGCCCTGCACGAGAGCGGGCTGAAGCACACCAGCGGCGAGGCCCTCTACGTGGACGATCTGCCCGCGCCGCCGGGCATGCTGACGGGGTGGGTGATCGCCTCGCCCCACGCTCATGCACGAGTGGTGCGCCGGGATGCCACGCGCGCCCTGGCGCTGCCGGGGGTGCATGCGGTGCTCTTTGCCCAGGACATTCCTGGCCACAACGACATCTGCCCCGTGAAGGGCGTGAATGACGAGCCGTTGCTGGCGACGGACGCGGTGCACTGCGTGGGGCAGTCCGTGGCGCTGGTGCTGGCCGAGAGCGCGGCGCTGTGCCGGCAGGCCGCCGCGTTGGTGACGGTGGAGTACGAGGTGCTGCCCGCCTGCCTCACCCTCCGTGAGGCCCTGGAGAAGGGCGCCTTCCTGCCGCACCCGAGCAACCACCCCGCGCCGCACGTCATCCGCCGGGGCGAGCCGGAGGCGGCGCTCCTCTCCGCGCCGGTGCGCATCCAGGGCGAGTGCATGACGGGAGCGCAGGACCACTTCTACCTGGAGACGCAGGTGTCGCTGGCGGTGCCGGAGGAGGGCGGAGCGGTGCGCCTGTGGTCCTCCACGCAGCACCCCTCGGAGGTGCAGGAGAAGGTGGCGGACGTGCTGGGCGTGGGGCGGCACCAGGTGACGGTGGAGGTGCCGCGCATGGGCGGCGGCTTCGGCGGCAAGGAGACGCAGGC
>NZ_JBJMQP010000252.1:0-33275 GCF_045802625.1 Hyalangium sp.
CGGCCCCCGGGGCAGCTCCGAGGGCGAGGGCCGCCAGCTCATCGCCTTCAGCACCAGCCAGGGCGAGAACATGGCGGTGGGCGGCTTGAGCATGTGCATCACCTGCATGAACGTCCGCACGGCCTCGTCGTCCTTCGCCGTCAGCCGCTGGAACTTCTCTCCGTACCAGGTCAGCAGCCCGCTCCCCACCGGGCGGACTCCGGCCAGCTCCGGCAGGCGCAGATCCTCGGTGGTGGACATGGCCCAGGCCCCCTTGAGCAGGCCTTCGGCGCGCTCGAAGTAGCGGCGCGGCAGCCCGGCCATTCCCTGGCGCAGACACTCGCCCAGCAGCTCCACCTGCAGCGCGCCCGTGGTCATGCCCTGGCCGTAGATGGGGTTGAACGAGCAGAACGCGTCGCCCACCACCACCAGCCCCTCGGGGGGGCGAGCCAGCCGCTCATAGTGGCGCCACTGGCTGTGCGAGAACCGGTAGCTGTGGATGGGGCCGGCCGGCTCCGCGCCGCGCAGCGCCTCGTACAGGTGCGGCGTGGCCAGCGTGCGCGCGTACTCGAGGAAGCCCGCCTCCTCCGTGGGCGGATAGTCCTTCAGCCAGCCGCCCACCGTGGCGATCCACCGGTCTCCCTCGACGGGGAAGATGCCTCCGAGGCGCCGGAGCCGCGGCAGCTCCGCCGAGAAGATGAGGGACTTCCACCCCGCGTTGAACCCCGCCGGCTTGCGGTAGAGCCGCGAGGCGTAGCCCACATCGACGTTCAGGTGCGTCTCCTCCACCCGAGGCAGGCCCAGGCCCTCCAGCCACTGCGGCGTCCGGCTCCCGCGGCCGCTGGCATCCACCACCAGGTCCGCCTCCAGCGCCGTCTCCTCGGTGCCGCCGGGAGCGCGAAGCTTCACGCCGGTGATGCGAGCGCCCTCCGCGCTGTGCAGGAAGCCTGAGATCTCCTGGCCCACCAGCATGCGCACGTTGGGCAACGCGGCCAGCCGGGTGCGCACGCGCCACTCGAACAGGGGGCGGGTCTGCGAATACATGGAGACGCCGCTGGCGATGCGCTTGCGCCAGACGCCGGCCACGTGCCACTCGCAATCGGCGGACATGTCCAGCACCTGGGCCCCGGCGGCCTGGAGATCCTCGGCGAGCCCGGGGAAGAGGCTGGAGGCGAAGTCCAGCCCCCGCCGCAGCAGGATGTGCGTCTGGGTGCCTTGCGGCACGCCCTTGCGCGGCTGCCCCGAGTCCTCCAGCGAGTCCCGCTCCACCAACGTGACGCGCTCGAAGTGGCGCGCCAGCAGGCCCGCGGCGAACAGTCCTGCCATGCTGCCGCCACAGATGATGGCGTGACGTCCTGCTGGCACGGCAGGGGACGAGGGACTCACAGGGATACCTCACGGGGAGCGAAGAAGAGATCCACAGGCTAGGGCTCTAGGGAGGAGCCTGTCGAGGCACCCCAGGAATAGCTGCCCGTGCAGGAGGGCAGGTGCGACCCCTCTCTTGCCGCCCTTGCGGGAAGCAGCGGGGAGGCTCGACGGGTGTATCCTGGCTTTCGGGGTGTGGCGGTGCTCACGCCCTGTTGTGGCGGGGACACCATGTCGCAGGAGGACAGCCAGAGCAGTCCTGTGCCCGCCGAGGCGCTCCAGGGCAAGGCCTCCGAGCCGTCCCCGCCGCGCAGGAGAGTCCCTCCCACGCTGGCCGAGCGGTACACGGACATCCAGTTCGCGGGCGAGGGCGCCGTGGGGACCGTCTACCGGGCGGTGGATCCCCGGCTCCGCCGCGTCATCGCGCTGAAGCTGTTGAAGATCGCCGAGCCCAACCTCTGGCGCAGGTTCATCTCGGAGGCGCGGGCCCAGGCGCGCATCCAGCACGAGCACGTGTGCCGCGTGTACGAAGCCGGGCAGGCCGACGGCGAGCCGTACATCGTGATGCAGTTCATCGACGGCGAGCCGCTGTCCCGGGTGCGAGAGCGGCTGACGCTCGAGCAGCAGGTGAAGCTGCTCGCGGAGGTCTCGTTGGCGGTACACGAGGCGCACCGGCTGGGGATGATCCACAGGGATCTCAAGCCGGGGAACATCCTCGTCGAGCAGCGCCCGGACGGGACGTGGAAGCCGTACGTGGTGGACTTCGGCCTGGCGCGCCAGGTGGAGGACCACGGGCAGACCCAGACGGGAGAGGTCCTCGGGACGCCCGCGTACATGCCGCCCGAGCAGGCCAACGGGAACGTGCACGAGCTGGATCGCCGCGCGGATGTCTATTCGCTCGGGGCCACGCTGTACGACGTGATCGCCGGCCGGCCCCCCTTCGTCTCGGATCATTCGTGGAAGCTGCTGTTGATGGTGGCGCTCGAGGACGCGCCGCCGCTGCGGCAGGTGAAGCCGGCAGTGCCCAGGGACATCGAGACGATCGTCATGAAGTGCCTGGAGCGTGAGCCGGCACGCCGCTACGACTCGGCGCGGGCGCTCGCGGAGGATCTGCAGCGCTTCCTGGACGGCGAGCCCATCCAGGCGAAGCAGGCCTCCTGGGGGTATGTCCTCTGGAAGAAGGCGCAGAAGCACAAGGTGCTCGCGGTGATCCTGGGAGCGCTGGTGCTGGGAACGCTCGGGCTGGGGTCTGTCTGGGTGGAGGCGCAACGGCAGGTGGCGGAGCAGGCCCGGCTGGCGCGCGAGCTGGGCGAGAGCGTGAAGGAGACGGAGCTGTTCCTGCGCGCGGCGTACGGGCTGCCCCCGCACGACGTGGAGCGGGAGCGGGACGTGGTGCGCGCCCGGCTCGGGGAGATCGAGCAGCGGATGGCCGCGGCGGGCAAGGCGGGGGAGGGGCCGGGGCACTACGCGCTCGGGCTGGGGCAGCTCGCGCTCGGGGATGCCGAGCAGGCCCGGGAGCACCTGGAGAAGGCGCTGGCGGCGGGGTACGCGTCGGCGGACCTGGAGTACGCGCTGGGGCGGGCGCTGGGGGAGCTCTTGCGGCGCGCCCTGGAGGACACCCGGCGCATCACCAACGCGGAGGAGCGCCAGAAGCGGATGGCGCGGCTGGACAAGGAGATCCGCGAGCCGGCGCTCGTGCACCTGCGCGCCGCGGTGGGAGCCCGAATCGAAGTGCCGGAGTACGCGGAGGGGCTGATCGCCCTCTACGAGGGACGCAACGAGGAGGCCATCGCCAAGGCGAAGGCGGCGTTCGCCAAGGCGCCGTGGATGTACGAGCCGAAGAAGCTCGAGGGCGATGCGCTGTACGCGGAGGGCAGCAAGTACCGGCACGACGCGGCGTTCGACTACGAGAAGATGAAGGGCTACTTCGACCGGGCGGCGGAGGCGTACCGGGTGGCGGCGGAGATCGGCAGCAGCGATCCGGACGTGCACCGGGCCGAGTGCGAGCTCTGGGAGAAGATGGGGTGGGCGGCCTCCTCGAAAGGCCTCCCGCCGGGCCCGCCGTTCGAGGCCGCCAAGGCGGCGTGCGATCGCGCGGTGCGCTCCAGCTCGAAGGATGGCCGGGCGCTGGTGCAGCGAGCGCTCGTGCTGCTGGCGCGCGTGCATGCCCTGCAGAGCCACGCCTCGGAAGAGACCATCCCCGTCATGGAAGAGGCGCTCGCGGCGGCAGAGGACGGCGTGCGGGCGCTGCCTGAGGAGGTCATGGCGCACTATGCGGTGGCCCAGGCCCTCTACCTGCGCACCCGGCTCATGTACGAGCTGGGCCGGGACGCGTCCATGGCGCAGGCCATTGCTGGATACCAGCACGCCCTCTCGTTGGATCCGGGCTTCACCTGGGCGGTGAACGAGCTGGGGGATGCGTACCTCGAGGAGGCCAAGCACGAGCGCCTGAGCGGCCACGAGGTGGCGTCGCTGCTGGGGAGCGCCCTCTGGCAGTACGAGAAGGCGATGGCGCTGGACTCCAAGTTCTCGTTGCCCATGGGCGGCCGGCTGGAGGCGTTGACGGTGCAGCTCGAGACCGAGCTCGCCCGGGGGCACGATGCGCTCGAGCCACTCCAGGCCTTGTTCCGCGCGGTGGCCCAGCTCGAGCAGACGAACTCCAGCCCCTGGATCGCCGCCTTCTGGAAGGCGCGAGCGCAGCGGCTCGGGGCGCTGCGGGAGTTCGTCCAGGGGCGCGATCCGCGCACCTTCCTCCAGGCCGCGCTCGAGGTGATCCACGCAGCCGCGGGAGATCCGCCCAAGGACTCCTGGATGCTCCGGGAGTTGGCCGCGTGCCGCCTGCTGGAAGCCGAGCACGAGCGGCGCGAGGGAGCAGACCCCGCACCAGCCCTGGAGAAGGCACGAGCCGCGGCGCGCAAGGCGGGCGAGCTGAGCACGGCAGCGAGCCCCGCGCTCCTCCAGCTCTCGGCGAGCATCGAGCTCGAGGCCCTCCGCGCGGCCGCGCGGCGCGAGGAGCTCCGGGAAGAGCGCTTCGAGGTGGCCTTCGAATACGTGCGCCCGCTGCTCTCACAGGCGAGCCGTGACTCCACGCCCTACCAGCTGGCCGCGGAGCTCCATGCCGAGCACGCCGCCTGGCTCGCCAAGAGGGGCCGCAACCCCGAGGACGACATCCGCACCGGCCTCACCCAGGCAGACGAGGCGCTCGCGAGGAACCCCCACAACCCGGAGGCCCTGCTCGCCCGGAGCCACCTGCTCCTCGAACGGGCCCGCACGGCGCGCACGCAGCGGGCCCGCGAGGAGGATGGGCTGCGCGCCAAGGAGGCCTGGGAGGCGGCGCTCCGAGAGAACCCGCTGCTGGCCCGGGAGAGTCCGGACATGGCGAGCGAGGCTGAGGCGGTTGTGCGCTAGTTCCCAATCTCCTGGGACTCATGGGCACATTTGAATTGCGAGAAAGTGAGTAAAAACCCGGTAATGTTGAGTGAGGCACGGCCTGATGCCCGAGCCCACTCCAGGGGGAGTACATGCTACCTACACGCACGCGCTTCATGGTCATCGCTTCCGTGGTGACGGTCCTCGCGGGATGTGGAACCGAGGAGGCCGGCCTCGAGCAGGCCCCGCCCCCCGCCACAGTGGAACGGGCCTCGCTGGCCGAGGAGCGCCCCCCACCCAACGGCTTGAACGGCACGCGCCCCGCCTGCTTCTGGGCTCACGGCTCCCAGCAGGCGCTCCGGACGCTGGGAGGCGCCGCGCTCGATCAGGGCGGGGGATTCCTCACGAGCATTCCGCTCACTCAGGTCTCCAGCGACTGCCGGGAGGTGCTGCGCTCGGCCGTCGAGTGCGCCCTCACGCGAGATCAATCCGTGAAGGATCCGGTGACGGGCGAGCTCTACACGGGTTGGTGGGGGCTTGCCCCGTCATGGCTCGGGGGCGTGCTGAACGTCGACGGCCGCCGGTACGTGACGGCGTGCATGGCCCAGCGGCTGAACTACTACGGGACGCACGTGCCCATCCTGCTGGAGGGCGCCCATCCGGCAATCGCGAAGAACCTGACCTACGGCCCCGAGTACCCCGTGGAGGAGTCGACCGTCTTTGGCGATCTGTTCTCGTCCACCGTGCCGCTGCTCGGGCTCCAGCCCGCGTTCAACGTGTACGTGTGCTGGGAGAGCATGCTGCCCCAGTCGTGTGGCCCGCTGGGACTGCCGCTGCTCTTCGAGAAGCGCATCTGCGACGACGCGCCGCTGTGTGGACTGATGACGCTGGGGCCGTGCGCGCTGAACTGCGCGCAGAATGATTCGTATTGGAAGTGCAAACCCGACCTGCTCTCGCCCTCGTGGACGCAGACGGTGCGGGTGAAGCTCGAGACAGCCGCCTGTCAGTGAGCCCGGCGGCTGGCGCTGCAGCGGCTCAACGGTCCGCGAGCTCCAGCAGCTTGAGGACGGTGTTCCAGTTGCGCGCCGTCGGAGTCACCCCCAGCCGTGGCCCTCCGAGCACGGCCGCCAGCTTCGAGTCCCGGATGCCGTTCGGGAACCGGGCGTAGAGCTCGCGCCCGACCACGCGGAACTCATCCGGCAGATACGCCGCCGGGTCTATCTCCTGGAGCCGCTTGGGCTCCGGCACGTCGGACAGGAACGTGACGAGGAAGCGCGAGGGGGCCTCCTCGGCGCCGGGGAGGGGGTTGGCCTGGATCGCCGCGGCCAGCTCGTCCCGGGTGCGGAGGATGACGGAGACCTGGAAGCCGAACTCCTTGGCGATGGCGGCCTCGAGCTGCTTGACGACCTTCGCCGGGCTCTTCTCCTTGCTGGTGAAGACGGCGTTGCCGCTCTGGAGGAGCGTGGCGACGCCGGTGTAGCCGAGCCCTTGCATCAGCTCCCGCAGCCGCGCCATGGGGACCTTCTTGTTGCCACCGACATTGATACCGCGCAGCAAGGCGACGTACCGGGTCATAGGTGGCCGCGCCTCCTAGCACACGGGAGGGAGAGGCCTCCCGAAGATTGACGGCTCTCACCCCAAGAGGCACTTTCGCGCGATGAGCCAAGCGGAAGGGACCCTGGGGCGCTTCGCGAGCAAGGTCATCTGGGCACTGGTCGCCGTCGTGGGCGCCTTCAGCCTGGGCACGGTGGCGCTGCACCGAGGCGAGACGATCAACGCCACCTGGCTGGTGGTGGCCGCCGCCGCCACCTTCATGCTCGGCTACCGCTTCTACAGCCGCTACATCGCGGAGAAGGCGCTGGGGTTGGATCCGACGCGGGCCACTCCGGCGCGGCGCCGCAACGACGGGCTGGACTACGTGCCCACGGACAAGTGGGTGCTCTTCGGCCACCACTTCGCCGCCATCGCGGGGGCGGGTCCGCTGGTGGGGCCGGTGCTCGCCGCGCAGATGGGGTACCTGCCGGGCACGATGTGGATCCTCTTCGGGGTGCTGCTGGCGGGCGCGGTGCAGGACTTCACCATCCTGTTCCTGTCCATCCGCCGGGACGGCAAGTCCCTGGGGGACATGGTGCGGATGGAGCTGGGGCCCGCCGCGGGCGTGGTGGCGATGGTCGGCGTGCTGATGATCATGATGATCATCCTCGCGGTGCTGGCGCTGGTGGTGGTCAAGGCGCTGGCCTCCAGCTCCTGGGGCACCTTCACGGTGGCGATGACCATTCCGATCGCCCTGCTGATGGGCGTGTACCTGCGCTACCTGCGGCCGGGCAAGGTGCTCGAGGTGTCCATCATCGGCTTCGTGCTGTTGATGCTGTCCATCTGGCTGGGCGGCCGGGTGTCCCAGGCTCCGGCGCTGGCGCCGCTGTTCACCTATGACGGCCGGGCGCTGGCGTGGATGCTGATTGCGTATGGCTTCTGTGCCTCGGTGCTCCCGGTGTGGCTGCTGCTGGCGCCGCGCGACTACCTGTCCACCTTCCTGAAGATCGGCACCATCCTGGTGCTGGCGCTGGGCATCCTCCTGGCCCAGCCGGAGCTGCGGATGCCCGCGCTGACGCGGTTCATCGACGGCACCGGCCCCGTGTTCTCCGGCAACCTGTTCCCGTTCCTGTTCATCACCATCGCCTGTGGAGCGGTGTCCGGGTGGCACTCGCTGATCTCCTCGGGCACCACGCCGAAGATGCTCTCCAACGAGAGCGAGGCGCGCATGGTGGGCTATGGCGCGATGCTGATGGAGGCCTTCGTGGCCATCATGGCGTTGATCGCCGCCACGGTGCTGCAGCCGGGCGTGTACTTCGCGATGAACTCCCCGGCGGGCCTCATCGGCACCACCGCCGAGCACGCGGCGCAGGTGATCAGCCAGTGGGGCTTCGTGCTCACGCCCGAGCTGCTCACCCAGACGGCGCGGGACATCGGCGAGGCATCCATCCTGTCGCGAGCGGGCGGCGCGCCGACGCTGGCGGTGGGCATGGCGCAGATCCTCCACGGGCTGATCGGCGGGGAGGGGATGATGGCCTTCTGGTACCACTACGCCATCCTCTTCGAGGCGCTGTTCATCCTCACCACGGTGGATGCGGGCACGCGGGTGGGGCGCTTCATGATTCAAGAGCTGGCGGGCCTGGTCTACGCGCCGCTGAAGAGGACCGACTCCTGGAGCGCGAACCTGGTCGCGACGGCGGTCTGCGTGGCGGGCTGGGGGTACTTCCTCTACCAGGGCGTAGTGGATCCGCTGGGCGGCATCAACACGCTGTGGCCGCTGTTCGGCATCGCCAACCAGATGCTGGCCGCCATCGCGCTGACCCTGGCCTGCGTGGCCCTGGTGAAGATGAAGCGCGAGCGCTTCCTGTGGATCCCCGCGCTGCCCACCGCGTGGCTGGTGCTCTGCACGCTGACCGCCGGCTGGCAGAAGGTGTTCAGCAGCGACACGCGGGTCAGCTTCCTGGCCCACGCTCGCGGCTTCGCGGCGGCGATGGAGGGCGGCAAGGTGATGGCCCCGGCGAAGTCCCTGGAGGAGATGCAGCGGGTCATTACCAATGACTACGTGGATGCCACCCTCACGCTCGTGTTCATGCTGGTGGTGGTGACGACGCTGGCGTTCGGCGTCCGCGCGGCGCTCGCGGCCCGCCGCTCCGCGGTCCCGACAGCGAGTGAGACGCCCCACGTGTCCCTGGCGGCGGTGGAGCGCTGACATGGAGGGCGCTCGCGAGGCACTGGGGCGGCTGTGGCGCAAGGCCGTGCAGACGGCGCGGCTGATCATCGGCGTGCCCGACTACGACACCTACGTCGAGCACATGCGCGCGCACCACCCGGAGCGCCCGGTGATGAGCTACCCCGAGTTCTTCAACGAGCGCATGCAGGCCCGCTACCGGGGAGGCGGCGGGCGCTGCTGCTGAGCCTGGCCCGCCATTCCTTTCCAAACCTGCGGAATGGCGCGGCTCGTAGTACTACGGGCGGGCGAGCAACACGGGAAGGAGCGGGCGATGGGAGCGCAGCACTCGGAGCCGGTACACCTGAGCTCCGGTCTGGTCTGGCTGATGGCGGCGGCCTCGGGTGTGGCCGCGGCCAACCTCTATTACAACCAGCCGTTGCTGGGAGACATCGGACGGGAGCTGGGCGCGACGGGCAGCGGGTTGGGCTGGGTGCCCACCATGACGCAGGTGGGCTACGCGGCGGGGATGCTGCTCATCGTCCCGCTGGGAGACAGCCACGAGCGGCGGCGTGTCATCGTCCTGATGTCTTTCCTGTCCTGCCTGGCGATGGTGGGAGCGGCGCTGGCCTCGAGCCTGTCCTGGATGGTGGCGGCGAGCTTCGCGGTGGGCATCACCACGGTCATCCCGCAGCTGCTGGTGCCGTTCGCGGCGCACCTGGCCCCGGCGGCCGAGCGCGGGCGCGTGGTGGGCACGGTGATGAGCGGGCTGCTCATTGGCATCCTCTTGTCGCGCACGGCGGCGGGCTTCGTTGGCACGCACCTGGGCTGGCGGGCGATGTTCTGGATGGGCGCGGCGCTGATGCTGCTGATGATGGGGGTGCTGCGGCTGGCCCTGCCGTCCCAGCCACCGGCCGCGCATATGTCCTATCCCGAGCTGCTGCGCTCGCTGGTGGGGCTCGTGCGGGACGAGCCCGTGCTCCGGCTGCACTCGCTGCTGGGCGCGCTCACCTTCGGGGCGTTTGGCGCCTTCTGGGCGACGCTGGCGCTCTACCTCCAGAGCCTGCCCGAGCACTACGGCGCCCAGACGGCGGGGCTCTTTGGGGCGGTGGGCGTGGCGGGCGCGGCGGCGGCGCCGCTCGTGGGGCGCTATGCGGACAAGCGAGGGGACCGCAAGGTCAACGCGTTCGCCGTGGGCGTGCTGCTGAGTTCGTTCGTGGTGCTGGGGCTGCTCGGGCGCTGGCTGTGGGGCATCGCGCTGGGCGTCATCCTGTTGGACCTGGGGGCCCAGGCCAACCACATCTCCAACCAGACGCGCGTGTTCGCGCTGCGCCCCGAGGCGCGCAGCCGGCTCAACACCGTCTACATGGTGAGCTACTTCGTGGGCGGCGCGGCGGGCTCCTGGCTCGGCACCGCGGCCTGGGCTCGCTTCGGCTGGATGGGCGTGTGCGCGGTGGGAGCGGGCCTGTCCTTGGTGGCGTTGATCTCGCTGGGGGTGGGCTCGGCCCGCATCGCCCGGACGGGAGCACAGCGCGCGTAGCTTCCTAAGCCGCCGGAGCCGCGGTCACGCTCCGGAGGCGCTGGGGCTCTCCGCCGTGGGCCGAGACTCGCGCACCTCCCACGCATCATCCAGGCGCGTGGACAGCCAGAGCTCCACGTACTTCCTGCGCGGCTCGGTGGGCTCATCCGAGCCCGTCACCGTGGAGAAGCTGTGGTGGATGAGGCGCAGGCCTACGTCCGGGCGCACCTCGCGCACCTGGGTATAGAGCCAGCGCGCGTCTCCCAGCGTCGTGCTGTTGGGCGCGATGCATACAAGCGTGCCGTCGTAGCCCAGCGTGCCGAAGAGGAGCGCCGCCACGTCGGCGAACGGGGGCACCACCTCGCGGAAGGAGAGCAGGCGGTGCGCGTCGCACTCCACGGACAGCGGCGGGCCGTAGAAGAGGACCTCGAAGTCCAGGAAGGGGCGCAGCACCTCCGGGCTCGTGACGTCGCCCTGCACGCACTCGATGCCGCGCTCCTGGTTGGCCTCGACGATGGCGGGCTCGAGATCCACCGCGCGGTAGCGCTCCACGCCGAGTTGAGAGATGTAGGCCGCGTGCTGGCGGCTGCAGTCTCCGCAGCACAGCTCGCCCACGCTGTGGACGCCCTGGGGGAAGAACTCCCGGAGCAACGCCACGCGCTGCTCCACTGTCTGGCGGTTGGTCCGCGCGAAGGTGCGACGAGTCAGGTCGGGGGTGTGGAAGTGGCCGCTCATGGGAGATCCTGTCGTGGGCTCGAGAGCATACCTCCGCTGCCCCATCGCCTGGACGTTCAGCTGTCCTGAGAACGATGGCTGCTCGGCCCGCTCGATGCATCGCCATTGCCTCGCCGCCATCGTTACCGAGAGCTGTTACATCGCCGAGCCAGAGAGATGACCAGCATCGCCCACCTCATTGAAAGTCATCATGACAAGCTCCTCGATCTCTGGAGAGAGCAGGCGATGAAGGCAGCGTCTGCCCACGGGCTGACCAAGCCCGAGCTCACCAACATGATGGCTGGCTATATCTCACTGCTGATCCCACCCGCTCCAGGGCAACCGGACCGCACGAGCGTCAGGCGCAGGGAGCTGATCGAGGGCCACATCGGATGGCGCCTGCGCCAGGGCTTTCATCTCGCGGAGGTCGTCGCTGAGTTCGCGTTGCTCGGTCAGTGCGTCTCTCGGCTCTGGAGCTCGCTGCCGCCGGCCGAGCAGCCTGAGCCCGCGGAGATCGAGTGGCTGTTCGCGGAGCTCCACCGCGCCACGGTGATCGTCACGGAGCTCTTCCAGGAGCACATGAGGGAGGACGAGCAGACCGAGAAGCGCTACCTGCGCCTGCTCCGGTCCATGTCCGACGGGGACCTCCGAACGCCCGACACCTCCTCCCAAGAGCGGCTGAAGGACGTCATGACGCTCGTCATGGAGGCCATGGGAGCCCAGACCGCGGCGCTCCTGCTCTACGATGCCAAGACCAACCAGCTCGTCACCATCGCTTCCGTGGGAGCGGCCAACGGCGAGCTGGAGCAGTACGTGGCCTCCCTGGGGGCCGCCTCTTTCGCCGGCAAGACGGCTGAGCGGGAGGAGCCCACCTCCATCCCGAACGCGGCGACCACCGAGCTGGAGGTGGGGGACGTGCTCCGGAGCAGTGGGATCCATGGTCTGCTGGGCGTGCGCCTCCCCCCGCGCTTCAAGCTCGTGGGGGTGATGTACGTGGGGATCTCCGAGGAGCGGGCGTTCACGGCCAGGGAAGGCTGGCGGCTCGAATCGCTCGCGGAGCAGCTCACGCTCCACCTGGACAACGCCCAGCTCTACAAGGATCTCCTCCAGCAGGCCGAGGACCTGCGCATCGAGCGCGACCTGCGCGAGCAGTTCGTCTCCCTGCTCGCTCATGATCTGCGAGGCCCGCTGACGTCGGTGAAGGCGGCGGCCCAGCTCCTGCTCCGGCGTCCCGAGGAGCCGGAGAAGCTGCGAGAGCTCGCCAGCAGGATCGACAGGAACATCCAGCGCATGGACCAGATGATCCGCGACCTCCTGGATGTGAGCCGCATTCATGTGGGAGGGCGGTTGCCCCTCCGGCTCGGCGCGTGTGAGCTGGGCGCTGTCGCTCGCGAAGTCGTTGAGGAGCTCCGAGTGCTCCATGGAGGCCGGTTCGTGCTCGACGTGGGCCATGAGGTGCGGGGAATCTGGAGCGCGGAGGAGCTCAGGCGGGCGCTCTGGAATCTGACGGTGAACGCCGTGAAGTATGGAGCGCGGGACACGCCCATCACCCTCACGGTCAAGGGGACCCCACAGGGCGCCAGGGCCTCGGTTCACAACGAAGGCGAGGGGATCCCACTGGAGGAGCAGGCGCATCTGTTCGAGTTGTTCTCCCGCGCCCGCTCTGCGTCAGCAAGCGAGGGCTGGGGACTGGGCCTTTTCCTGGTCCGCGCCTGCGCGGAGGCGCACGGCGGCAAGGTCCGGGTCCAGAGCGACGCGGCCACCGGGACGACCTTTACCCTGGAGTTGCCCTGGGATGCCCGTCCCTACCAGCCGCGATCTTACGAGGCTTCGTCTCAGGTGGAGGACGCTGGGGCATCGCTCCTGTCGTGACAGGTGCTGGGGCCCCTCGCTCAGCGGGAGGGCGAGGGGGTGCTCGGAGGCAAGGGCTTCTCCAGCAGCTGGAGCGCCGCTTCGAGCACCTCGTCACGTCCGGCCTGCAGGTCCAACACGAGGGCGCGCGTGTCCTTCAGTTGCGCGAACACCTCCGGCACTTGCGCGGCCTTGAGGCGGCCCAGATGGATCCACCCCACGTTGCCCGGCAGCACACGGAAGGCGGGGCCGTGCTCGATGAACTCCTTCGTGAAGTTGTCCCGGCTCCGGGTCATCGGCACCTGCCGGGCCTGCCCATCCGCGCCCCGGACGACCAGCGGCGCGATGAAGTCTCCCCAGAGCTGGACGATGCGGCCAGAACCACAGCGGGTGCCTTGGCACTGATGACAGAGGCCAGATAGGGCTACTTCGTGCCCTTGGCTGGGACCACCACCGGCGGGGGCTCGTTGTAGAAGTGGGTCCAGAGGATGGGATCGCCCTTGCGGAAGGCCGCGGTGATGGTCCGGCCCACCGCTTGCGGCTGCTCCTGCTCCTTCACGAACGAGGGCGTGACGGTGTCCAGGACCATGTCTTGCTCCGTGACATCCTCCGCCGTCAGCTTCCCGCCGACCGGGATGTCGCGGGCCGCGACCAGGCCCCTCATCTTCTTCGTGGTCTCGAACTGGGACCAGAGGAGCAGGTCGCCCGCCTGCACGGGCACGAGGAGCTTCTGGTTCACGATGTAGGAAGCGCTGTCCGGCTTCACCACGGAGGAGGTGACGAACTGCTCCGGTACCGAGCGCTGGGAGATCATGTCGAACGTGACAACGGTGCTCTCCGGGATGTCCTGGGACGCGACGACTACCGGCACGAGATTCCATCCCCTGCGGACGTCGGCCTCTTTCTTCTTGATGTAGCCATAGCCGGCCACTCCTACCAGCAGCGTGCTGAGGAAGAAGCCGGCCACGGAGCCGATCACCACGCCCTCGAGCATCGAGCTATCGGACTTTCTGGAATCACCGGAATCACTCATGGTGCCGCGCATTGTAGGGCGTTACCGCTGGCGCGTCACATCAGCTCCTCCGCGGGCGGAGAGACCCCGGCGCCCTGCTCCAGCTCGGTCAGCTCCACCGGGCGGGCGTAGGGGCCCAGCGCCTCGGGGTACTCGCGAAACAGCGTCGCGGGCGCCTCCACCGTCTGCCCTGTCACCATCGCCTTCAGCATCAGCGCGTTCGTCACGCCCTTGCCCCGCGCGTGGTTGTTGGTGATGACGTACACGTCCTCCACGCGCGCGTGCGCGGCGATCTCCTTCGTCCGCTCGGCCCACGGCTCCAGCTCCTTCGCCGAGTACAGGTAGTCATAGCGATCGATGGGCGACGACTTCTGGCGGAACCACTCCTTGTAGTTCCTCCCGTGCACGCGCACGTAGCCCACCGCCGCCGTGGCTCGTGAGCTGGGGGCGATCGAGTTCTTGAACATCGGCTGATCGATGTTCACGAAGCCCAGCCCCCGCTCCACCAGCTCCGCGTAGTACGAGGGCTCGTTCCACGAGGCGTGCCGCACCTCCAGCACCAGGGGGAAGCCCTCGAACGCGGAGACGATGGCGTCCACATGGTCTCGATTCGCCGGCTCGTTGCGGAAGGACCAGGGGAACTGCACCAGCACCGCGCCCAGCCGCCCCGCCTCCAGCAGGATGCCCAGCCCCACGCGCGCCCACCGCACGTCCTCCGCCGTCCAGGGCTCGGCGCGCTCGTGCGTGAAGCGCTTCCACAGCTTCGCCGTGAAGCGGAAGTTCGGGTTGAACGCCGTGCGCTCCAGCCACAGGTGCGCGTTGCGCGGGAGGATGGGCGCGTAGAAGGACGTGTTCAGCTCCACGGTGTCGAACAGCGACGCCATCATCCCCAGCGGGTCGAACCCCTTGGGCTTGGGCTTCGGGTACACCACCCCCTCCCAGTCCTTGTACGTCCATCCCGCCGGCCCGAACCGGATCATGCTCCGCCTCCTCGGAGCCCCGCGGGCTCCCGACGTACAAGGTAGGCACTCGGACAGCCTCCCAAGCCGCTCGGCCGCTCGGGTGATAGCCGTCCTGACGGCCCCTCACTTCGGGCTGTCGGCGCGCTGCACCAGCTTGTGGGCGAGCGCCCGGGAGAGGTTGAGCAGCAGCAGCGCCGCCGCGCGCGAGCTGGAGTCGATCAGCCCGCGCAGGGACTTCTCGTTCAGGCACAGCACACGCGCGCCGGTGCCGGTGGCGCACACGTCACTGATCCGCGGAGTCGACAGCAGGAACGCCACCTCTCCGAGCACCTCGCCCTCGGTGGTCGTCGCCACCACGCGCTCCCCCTCTCTCACCTCCAGCGAGCCGGAGAGCACCACGAACACCGTGCGCGCCACCTGCCCGCGGCGGATGAGGTAGTCCCCGGGAGCGCACTGGATGAGGTGGCTGCTGGCCAGCACCGCCTGCAGCTCCTGCTCGGACAGCCCGGCGAAGACGGAGGGCCGCGCGGCGCCCATCAGCCCGTACACCTCCTGCCAGTATTGCTCCGGATCGCTCAGCTCCTGGCTCAGCACGCCCCGGGCCTTCTTCAGCAGCGGCGCCACCCGCGTGGGCACCTCCGAGGCCGGCGCCTCCGTGGGCAGCAGCGTCCGCAGCGGCGAGCCCACCCACTCCAGGTGCTCGCGATCCCTGAGCACCAGCACCAGCGGCACCATCACCCCGAACTCCGGGTGATCGTACGTGCCCAGGTGCGGCCGGAAGCCCAGCGACAGATACAGGTTGAGCAGGTGCGGCTGGCAGTCACAGAAGGCCAGCTCCAGGCCCTCCTCCAGCTGGAAGCGGATGCTCTCGTGGATGAGCCGGTACGGCACGGCGGTGCCGCGCATGTCCTGGCGCACCATGAAGCGCCCCACCACGGACAGCTGCTCCTTCGGCACCAGCGGCAGGAAGCGCTCCAAGGCGAAGCGCGTGGCCAGCGGCTCGGGGATGGTGTCTTGCCTGCCCAGGTGGATCCTCAGCGCGCCCACCACCTGGCCATCGGCCTGGGCGTACATCAGGTGGGAGGTGGCGTCCTCCGCGTCCCTCAGCCACCGGCGTTCATGATCCGCCTGGCTCCGGTAGAGGTGCATCTCCTCGACGTAGGTCGCGTACCGCAGCCGGTAGATGGCTTCCCGCTCCTCCTCCGTGCGAGCGAAGCGAACCTCGACATCCATCCAGCCACCCCCCTGTGGAGACTCAACCTATCAGCGAGAGGGGCCTACGAGCGTTCACTTCCGGATGCTGTTGTCCCCCAATTCGCTCTCCATGAAAAGCTTCAGCCCGGGCTCTGTCCGCTGCCCGACCCCGCATGCCGCGCTGCACGGTAGGAACGACCCACACGCGCTACCTTCTCTCAACAGCGTCTCAGGGGGCCGCGGAAGCGCGGGCCATTTCTCTCACATGGACTCACATCATCGTCGGGGCGAGGCGCGGGACGTCATGAAGGAGAGACTTACTGTGTTGGTGGTGGATGACGAGCAGCCGGTGCTCATCACCGCCGCCGCTGTGCTGTCCGAGGATTTTCGCGTGTTGACGGCCTCGAATGCGGCGTTGGCGCTGAAGCAGCTGGAGCGCCACACGGTGGATGTGGTGTGCACGGACTTCAACATGCCCGGGCAGAACGGCATCCAGCTGCTGCGCGAGGCGACCTCTCGCCAGCGGCACCTGTCCGGCGTGCTCGTCACCGGCCACGCCGAGTACCTGGAGAAGCGTGACAAGTACGACGCGCAGGGGCTCTACTATCTGCTGATCAAGCCATATGAGCCCAAGCGCTTGGTGGAGATCGTCCAGCGCGCGGCGGAGTCGGCGCGGCTCAAGCGGGTGATGAGCTCGCTCTCGTCTGAGCTGGGGGCGTGGAAGCGAGTGATGTGAGATGAAGGGAGCGCCATGATGAGCCACCCGGTGGCGGTGCCGGGCGCGGCGGAGCAGTTCGAAGAGCGGGCCGCCCGGCTCTTCTCCCAGCAGCAGGAGACGGTGTGGCGGAGGGTGGATCGGCTCTCCGCCTGGCTGCTGGCGGGACAGTGGCTGGTGGCCATCGCCATCGCGGCCTTCCTCTCTCCGTATTGCTGGCAGGGCAAGAAGCTCGAGGCGTACCTGCACCTGGAGGCGGCGGTGTTCCTCGGAGGGGTGCTCAGCGCCTTTCCGATTGCCTGGGTCTGGCTGCGGCCCGGCGCCGCGCTCACCCGGCATGGGGTGGCCATCTCCCAGCTCTTGTGGTCCGCGCTCCTCATCCACCTCACGGGGGGCCGCATCGAGACACACTTCCACATCTTCGGCTCGCTGGCCTTCCTGGCCCTCTACCGGGACTGGCCGGTGCTGCTCACCGCCACCGGCGTGGTGGTGGCGGATCACTCCTTGCGCGGCATGCTCTGGCCGCAGTCCATCTACGGCACGGCCTCGCCGGAGGGGTGGCGCCTGCTGGAGCACCTCTTCTGGGTGGGCGCCATCGACATGGTGCTGATCCTCTCGTGCCGGGGCTCGGTGCGGGAGATGCGGCAGATGGCCGAGCGCCGGGCGGGGGCGGAGCTGGCCTCGGAGCGCGAGCAGGAGAAGGCGCGGGAGCTGGACAAGGCGCTGACCGAGCTGCGGGACACCCACGAGCACCTGATCCGCGTGGAGAAGCTGGCGGCGGTGGGGCAGCTGGCCGCCGGAGTGGGGCACGAGCTGCGCAACCCCCTGGCCGCCGTCCGCAACGCGCACGCCTACCTGGCCAAGCGCCTGGCCCGGCCGGAGGGAGTGGCGGGGGATGCGCGCGTGCCCCAGTTCATGGAGCTGATGGACCGCGAGCTGAACACCTGCGCGCGCATCATCTCGGACCTGCTGGACTTCGCCCGCGAGCGTCCGCTGAGCCTCCAGCCGTGCCCGCTGCGCCCGCTGGTGGACGAGGCCATTGACGTGGTGCCGGCGCGCGAGGGCGTCCACGTGCTCAACCGCGTGCCGGAGGAGCTGCCGGTGCCGATGCTGGACCGGGAGCAGTTCCGGCAGGTGCTGATCAACCTGGTGCAGAACGCGGTGGAGGCCATTCCCGCCGAGCGGGGCGGGGAGGTGGTGGTGCGCGCCGAGGGCGGAGGCTCCGAGCCGCTGCGCGTGCGCGTGGTGGATGATGGCGGCGGCATTCCCCCGGAGTTGATGCCTCGCATCTTCGAGCCGCTCTTCACCACCAAGAAGGCGGGGACGGGGCTGGGGCTGTCCATCGTCGCCACCCGCGTGCAGCGCCACGGCGGCACGCTCCAGGTGACGAGCGAGCCCGGCTGTGGCAGTGAGTTCATCATCCAGCTCCCGCCCGCTGTGGCGAGGGCGGCCTAGGAGAGCCCTGGTGAGCACGGCGCGCATCCTGGTCGTCGATGATGAAGAGTCGATGCGAATCACCCTCGCGGGGAACCTCGAGCTGGAGGGCTACGAGGTGGTGGAGGCCTGCTCCGGCGATGAGGCGCTGCGCCTGTCGCGCGAGCGGCCCGTGGACGTGGTGCTGGCGGACATCCGCATGCCGGGGCTGCACGGGGTGGACCTGTACCGCCACCTGCGGCGCGCCCAGCCTGGGCTGCCCGTGGTGCTGATGACGGCGTTCGCCCAGGAGAGCCTGGTGGAGGATGCGCTCGCGGAGGGCGTCTTCACCGTGCTGCACAAGCCCTTCGACGTGGAGCACCTGCTGCGCACGCTGCGGCGCGCGGCGCGCACGCCCGAGGTGCTCGTGGTGGACGACGTGCGGGAGGTGGCGGAGGTGACGGTGGAGGGGCTGCGCCTGTGCGGCCTGCGAGCCCAGGCCGTCTACGATGGGGATGAGGCGGTGGCTCGCATGCGCACCGGGAAGATCGACGTGTGCGTGGTGGATCTGGTGATGCCGGGCATGACAGGCCCGCAGGTGGTGGAGAAGCTGCGAGGGGCGGGGCAGCCCGTGGCCTTCATCGCCGTCTCCGGGCACGAGGTTCCTGACATGATGCGCCAGGTGGCCGCGCTGGGAGACGTCTCCTGCATGCGCAAGCCCATCTCCATCCGCGAGCTGGCACAGACCATTGCCCGGGCCCGCGGGCGAGCCTTGACGAGGAACTGACATGGTGGACGACAACGACACAGCCTTCGAGGTCCGCGAGCGCGCGGCGGTCGCGGAGGTGGTGACCTCCGTGCTCCGGCATGATCTGCGCAACCGCTTCGCCAGCATCCGCAACGCCTCGTATTACCTGATGCGGCAGGCCCAGAAGGCGGAGCTGTGGAAGATGGATCCGCGCGTGGAGATCTTCTTCGAGCTCATCGACCGCGAGCTGTCCTCCGCCGAGCAGCTGCTGTCGGCCCGCCACCCCACGGGGCCCGCCGAGCATCACGGCCCGGTGCGGCTGTTCGAGGCGGTGGAGCGGGCGCTGGCTCGCTCGCACATCCCCTCCTCCATCCAGGTGGAGCACGCCTGGCAGGAGCGGGCCTTCGTGGACGCGGATGATCCGGAGAGCCTGGTGCTGCTCGCCCGCTGCTTGATCGACAACGCCCTGGAGGCGATGCCGGAGGGCGGCACGCTCGGGGTGCGAACGCTGCGAGCGGAGGAGAACCGGATCCTCCTCGAGGTGACGGACACCGGGCCGGGGATCCCCGAGGATCTGCGCCCGAAGGTGCTCGATCCCTTCATGACGACGAAGCCGGGCCACGCGGGCGTGGGGCTGTGCATCGTCCAGCGGCTGGCGCTGCGCAACCGCGCGTGGATGGAGCTCAAGCCGGGCGAGTCGGTGGGCACACGGGTGAGGGTCTCCTTCCCCATCGCGGACGGAGCGGAAGTCCCTGGCGGCACCTGAGCCGTGAGCCGAGGGAAGGCACGTCATGGAGACCTCGGGTGCACCGCGGAGCCTGCTGCTGGTGGAGGATGATCCGGCCAACTGGCTGACGCTCTCGGCCTTGCTGGAGGAGGCGGGCTTCGCCGTGGACATCGCCGAGTCCTGCGCACAGGCCGCCCGGTATCTGGAAGGCCGGCCGCGGTATGACGCGGTGCTGCTGGACTCGCTGCTGGGAGATGGGAACGGGTGGGAGCTCGTTCCGCTGATCCGCCATCGGGTGCCCGCGGCGAGGGTCGTGCTCGTGTCGGGGCAGGAGGGCGCCGGAGCGTGGACCCCGGCGGATGCCCTGTTCCACAAAGGGGACGACGTGGGGCAGCTCCTGGAGTGCCTGGAGCGGCTTCTGAGACGCGAGCTCGGCTGAGGGGAGTGAGGGACTGGACTATCATTGACCACCGCCATGGACGCTCGCTTCCCCTTCACTTCCTATCCGCGGGGCTGGTTCCAGGTCGCCTGGACCGAGGAGCTGCCCGTGGGCGGAGTCAAACCGCTGTCCTGCTTCGGCAAGGAGCTGGTGCTCTTCCGGACGGAGGACGGAGTGGCGCACGTGCTGGATGCGTACTGCCCGCACCTGGGGGCGCACCTGGGCCATGGCGGCCGGGTTCAGCAGGGGCTGCTCCAGTGCCCTTTCCATGGCTGGCGCTTCAATGGCCAGGGCACCTGCGTGGAGATTCCGCACGCGGGGAAGATCCCTCCGGGCGCGGCGCTGGGCGCGTGGGCGGTGCACGAGCTGGACGGCCTCATCCTCGTCTACCACGCGCTGGATGGCGCACAGCCGGCGTGGCGAGTGCCGGCGCTCCCCGAGGCGAACACCGAGGGCTGGGTGCGCCTCCTCACGAAGGAGTGGCGCATCCGCACCCACCCGCAGGAGATCGCCGAGAACATCGCGGATCCGACCCACTTCCAGCACGTCCACGGCATGCTGTCCCAGCCCGAGGTGGAGGTGTCCTCCGAGGGCCCGATATTCCGAGTGGACGCGAAGGTCGTTCAGCCCACGCCGAGAGGCCCGGTGCAGGGGCGCATCCTGTCCGAGGCCCACGGGCTGGGGTACTGGGCCATCCGATTCACGGGCATCGCGGACGTCACGTCCATCTCCGCGGCCACCCCGGTGGGGCCCGAGCACCTCACGCTGCGGCACACCTTCTTCGTCCGCGCGTCCTCGCAGCCGGGGACGGCGAGCAATGTCAGCAAGGCGCTGGTGGCGGAGATCATCCGCCAGGTGGAGGAGGACATCCCCATTTGGGAGAACAAGCTCTACCGGCCCAAGCCTCTGCTCTCGGCGGGAGATCGCTCCATTCCCTCGCTTCGCCACTGGAGCCGCCAGTTCCTCGAAGGGTAGAAGCGCTCCATGTCCGAGCGCTCTCCCTCCCGCCCCGTCCAGCTCCTGAGGACGGCGCTGGCCGTGAGCTGGTCCATGCTGTCGCTGGTGGTGTTCATCCCGCTGGCGCTGCTGGCGCTGCCGGTGGACAGGCGGCAGCGGGTGCATGACGTGTGCTCCATCCTCTGGGCGCGGGGCATCCTCGCGCTGGTGGGGGCCCGGCTGGTGGTGCGAGGGGCGGAGCACGTGTCCCGGGACGAGCGCTACATCATCGTCGCCAACCATCAGAGCCTGCTCGACGCGATGGTGATGGTGGCGGCGCTCCAGCCGCTCACGCCGGTGCGGATGGTGGCCCGGCGCGGCGCGTTCCGCATCCCGCTGATTGGCTGGGGGATGCGGTTGTTCGGGCACATCTCGGTGGATCCGCGCAGCATCCGCGCCTCGCTCCCCGGGCTTCAGCAGGCCCAGCAGGGAGTGGCGCGGCGCTGGTCCACGGTGTTCTTCCCGGAGGGAACGCGCAGCGTGGACGGGAAGGTGCGCCCGTTCCACAACAGCGCCTTCCACATCGCCTCGCGTGCGGGAGTGCGCGTGTTGCCGGTGACGATCTCAGGTGCGTTCGACATCATGCCCCGGCACAGCAACGTGGTGCTTCGAGGCGGGGAGATCCACGTCACCCTCCATCCCGCGATGGGGCCGCTGGAGCAAACGCACGACGCGGCCGTCACGGCGTCGACGGCGTGTCAGCAGCTCATTGAAGCGGCGCTCCCACATTTACAGAAGGAGGCGTCGCTTCAAGTCCCGGCTTGAGCGGCGGGTTCGACTGCCGCCGCCTCCATGCAGCAATGGGCCCCGTGGCACCGCTCAGGCGCCACGGGGTTTTCTTTTTCGCCCAGAGTCTTCTGGGCGCCTCTGGCTCGGATTGAGGAATTCAGCGACGAGTCACGGCCCGATCGACCGGGTTGATGTGAAAAACCGGGGCGCCCCGGCCCAGGGCGTAACGCACTACGTCTGCTATTCCTCCTTTGCCATTGGTTGGCAGGCCATTCCACACCGCCAGCATTACCTCGGAAGTCTCAACGATGCGCTTGCCCGCGACTATGAAGGCATCCTCGTTCAGGGCGTCATAGACGAGCGAGGTGAACAGTCCCCTCCGTTCACCTCGCTGGAGACATCGGAGGCTCGGCTGGCGCTCAACACTGAGACGCCCTCCTTGAGCATCGCCACATCGTTGCTCACGGCCGACAACTGCCCCAGGGCTCCACTGTGACAACAGCCGAGGGCGATCCTGGTCACAGCAACTCCCCGCAAGGCGGGCGTTAATCGAACCGCACCCCAGCGCTCTTCAGCATGGGATCGTCGGCAAGCTGCCACAGGGCCACCGCGTAGTTGGCATGCCGGTAGTGGCCCCGGAAGTGCAGACCGATGACGCGCCCGGTCTCCAGATCGACGACGCAGGAGCCGGAGTTCCCACCCAGGGTCGAGCAGTCATGGGTGAAGATCGGCTGCCCGGCTTCCACCTCCAGCACCTTGCCTGGTTGGAGCCGCTTCACTTGGTACACGCTGCCGAAGATGTCCCGGAGCACCTGCGGTGGAGTCAGCCCCTGGTTGTCCGAGGCCGGGTACCCGATGACGTAGACGTTGCGGCCCACGAGGGACTCGGAAGGCATGGAGGTGAGGGACAGCGGCCCGGGAGCAGGGTGGCCATGCGTTGCCTCGCTCGACACCCGCACCAGCGCGAGGTCGAGCGAGTCGTGAACGGCAAGGATCTCCACCAACTGGAAGCTCGCCCGAGCGGTGCTTCCCCGCTCGGCCCGGTAGTCGATGGCAGGGGTCATGCCCCCCATGAAGCGCCAGGTGCCCTGGTCCAGCTCGCTGAAGTTCTTCACGACATGCCGGTTGGTCATCACCACGTCTGGGGCCACTAGGAACCCCGTGCCGATCATCTGGGACTCCCCAAAACCGAAGGATACCTCGATGCGGCCAACGCTCGGGGCGATGCGGCGGATGCTCGCACGCTGCTGATCCAGCAGCGCGCCCCAGGGCGCTGGCGGCGAGACGAAGTCCCCACCGGTCACGAAGAGTGCGGGCCGCACGACGAGAAGCACCACGGCCTCCAACCCCAGCAACTCCACGTCGGATAGGTTGGCCGCGTCTCCTTCCTGCTCGAGCTTCCGCAGGCCCCGTGTGCCGGCCTGCAGGAGCTGCTCCTCGGGCCTCGGGGCTGGTTTCTCCCACGGGGCGGCGGGCTGGCGCAGGGGGGGAATCACCACTGCCCGTTCCCGCTCAAGGCGCTGAAGCAGTACGCGGGCTCCCCCACCCTGGAACTGCGCCTCAAGCTGTTTCACATCACCCAGTGTGTTTCGCAGTTGCGCGACGAGCCGTTCCTTGGCATTCATACCACCCCCTGTGTCTTTGTGTTTTTCACTCTGGGCAAGGGTTGAGACATTTGGATTGCTCCTGGCACGGTATAGTGGCACGGAAGCTTCAATCCCATACGTCGTCTCTCAGCTCGCCAATGAAGCCTCTCGGAGCAGCCTTGGTACACGAAGCGCACGAGGCCGAACTGCAACTGGCCGTGGCCGAGGGCTTCATCACCCCCGAGGAGGTGGAGGGCTTGCGTGAGGAGCTCCACCGCCAGAGGGGCAGCCCGCTGGAGCTGCTTGTGGCACGCGGCATTATCTCCGAGCAGACGCTGGTCGCGAAGCGCCAAAGCGCGGTGGACGCCGCGACCCTGGGTACTGGCAAGCCCCAACCGGCCGCTCCGGCCTTCCCCATTCCGCATTGGGACCGCTACCGGTGCGTGCGCTTTCTGGGGCAGGGCGGCATGGGCCAGGTGTTCCTCGCCTATGACTTGCGCCTGCACCGCAACGTCGCCCTCAAGTTCGTCAAGGGCGATGACACCGAGCTCGTGCGCCGCCTGCTCTCCGAGGCTCGCGCCCAGGCCTGCGTGGAGCACGAGCGCGTCTGCAAGGTGCACGAGGTGGGCGAGGTGGAAGGCCGCCCCTACATCGCCATGCAGTTCGTCAATGGCGTACCGCTGGGGCAGTTGTCCGGCACGCTCACCGTAGAGCAGAAGGCGCTGGTGCTCCGGGAGGCCGCCGAAGGCGTCCATGCCGCCCACCGCGCGGGCATCATCCACCGTGACCTCAAGCCCTCCAACATCCTGGTGGAGTGCACCGAGGACAAGCGCCTCAAGCCCTATGTCGTGGACTTCGGCCTGGCGCATAACTGGGGAGAGAAGGGCTCTCTCGGTTCGGGCAGCGGCACACCCCAGTATATGTCCCCTGAGCAGGCCCGGGGCGAAGTGGCCCAACTCGATCGGCGAGCCGACGTTTACAGTCTCGGCGCCACGCTCTATGCCCTGCTGACAGGGCAGCCCCCCATCCCGGGCGCCAACGGACTGGAGGTGCTCAGCAACATCCCCACCGTGGAGCCGAGCCCGCCCCGCTCCATTAACCCCGACATCCCCAGGGACCTGGAGGCCATCGTCCTCAAGTGCCTCGAGAAGGACCGCTCGGGCCGCTACGACTCGGCGCGCGCCCTCATTGAGGACCTGGAGCGGTTCCTCTCGGGTGAGCCCGTGCGGGCGCGCCCCTCCAGCCCCTGGGACTGGGTGCGAAAGAAGGCCCGCAAGCACCGCTTGGTGGTCACCGTGGCCGCCGGGGCCCTGCTTACCGTCTCCCTCGCGCTGGGCTGGGCTGCCTATACCCGCTCCCAGTCCTCCCGGCTGGTGCAGCTGGCCAGCAGCTTCACCCGCAAGGTCGAGCACATCGAGGCCCTGGCCCGCTACTCGGGGCTCGCCAACCTGCATGACACGCGCGCTGACCGCGAGCAGATCCGCGCGCACATGGCCGAACTCGAGGCGGAGATCCGCGAAGCGGGAGCGCTGGCGGTCGGTCCGGGCAACTACGCGCTGGGGCGTGGCTGCCTCGCGCTTGGCGACAAGCGCGGGGCCCGCGAGCACCTGGAGGCCGCCTGGCAGAGCGGCTTTCATGAACCTCGCGTCGCCTGGGCACTGGCGCTGGTGCTGGGCCAGCTGTACCAGGAGCAGCTCGTGGAGGCCGAGCGCCTGACCGTCTCCGCGCAGCGTGAGGCGCGCAAGCAGGACCTCCAGCGCGAGTACCGCGATCCCGCGCTGGCCTACCTTCGCCAGTGCCAGGGCCCCGACGTGCCTTCCCCCGAGTACGTGGCCGCCCTCATCGCCTTCTACGAGGACCGCTTCGATGAGGCGCTGGGCTTGCTGGACGTGACGGGCCAGCGCCTGCCCTGGTTCTACGAGGCGCCCCTGCTGCGCGGAGACATCCTCCGCACCCGCGCCGCGCGGCGTTGGAACCAGGGAGATCGCGAGGGTGCGAGAGCTGACTTCGAGGCGGGCCGCCGCGACTATGCCGCCGCTGCCTCGACCGGCGAGAGCGTGCCCGAGGTGTACCAAGCGCTGGCCGAGCTTGAGTACACCGCACTGGTCATGGAGCTGTACGGCCAGGGAGACATTCAGCCTCCCTTCCAGCAGGGCATGAAGGCCGTGACCCTCGCGCTCCAGGCCTCGCCCGAGAGCTTCGAGGCACGGCTGCTCGAGGCCCGCCTGTACCGCCGCCTCGCGGAGGCGCGACTGATGAGCAAGGGGGCCAACGCGGAGGAACCTCTCCAGCAGGCCATCTCGGCCGCGCGAGCCGCCGTGGAGCTCGCACCCGACGAGCCCATGATCCCCCTGGAGCTGGGGCGCTCCTTCTATCTCTGGGGGCAGAGCCGCCTGCAGCATAGCGAGGATCCGAGCGAGCAGATCCGCTTGGCCTTCGAGGCGCTGGAACGCACGCCCGCGAAGCACCGCGGCGCCGAGTTCCACGTCCTGCTCGGCATCGTCTTCGAGCTCCGGTCCACTTACGACCAGCAGTCCCACGGCGATCCTCGGCCTGATCGGGAGAAGGCCATCAGCGCCTTCATCGAGGCCGTCCGGCTCGATGAGCGTCAGCTGGCGGCTTGGACCAACTTGGCAAATATCTATGTGGCGCGGGCCCTGGACGCGTCCGCCCCGGATCCCGATGGAGATCTGTCGCGAGCCATGGCCGCGCTCGATAAAGCCCGGGCGCTCAATCCTCAGCATGTCGTCCCCTATTTCTCCGCGGCCGAGGTCCAGATGCAGATCGTCCAACGGAGCCGGGCCCGCGGCGACGATGTCCGGCCGGAGCTAGACCGGGCACTGGATCTCTACAAGCGAGGGTTGGCCATCAACTCCGCGCTTCCGCAGCTTCACAATGGCGTGGGCACGGTACTCCTTGAGCAGGCCCGGGAGACCTGGACCCGCGGCGGCGATCCCGTCTCCCTCCTCGATCGAGCCCAGGCCGCCTATGAGAAGGCCGTGTCCCTGGCCCCCAATCAAGGCTTTGCCTACCACAATATCAGTGAGGTGCTTCTCCAGCGGGCCGTGTACCAACGTGCGCGCGGGGAGTCCCCAGAGCGAAGCCTGCATGCGGCCGTCAAGGCGGCCCTGCAAGCCATTAATGAGTTCAATCAAGCGCCCCCCTGGCGCAACCTGGGCAGAGCCCACCTGCTCCTGGCCACTGTTGAGTTGGAACACGGACGCGACCCAAGCTTGAACCTCACCCAGGCCAGGAAGGCGCTGCTCACAGCCACCGAGCGAGACTCCAGCCATGCAGAGGCCTGGCAGTACCTCGGGGAGACACAGGCGATCGAGGCACGCAGGGGCGCGCGGCGGGGGCAGGACCTGAGCAGTGCCTTCGAGCAAGCGGAGCAGAACTTCCACAAGGCCATCGCGCTGGCTCCCGTGTCTCACTACCATCGACTTGCCCTGGTGCGCTTCTATCTGGAATGGGCCACATGGCTCAAGGAGCACGGAGCAGATGGTGCGCCGCAATTGAAGCAGGGTCTTGAGCAGGCCGAGGCCATCTTGAGCACCCGCCAGGACTGGCCCGATGCGCGCGTCCTGCACGCCGCCCTGCTCCTGCTGCGGGCAGAGACGGCCCCCCCCGCCTCCGTGGATACGTTCCTGTGGAAACGTCAGGCGCTGGAGGATTTCACCCAAGCCCTCGGGTCCAATCCCAACCTCAAGAACGAGTGGGAGCCTCTGCACAGGCGCGCCCGCCAACTTGTCAGGGAATGACAGTGATCGTCCCGTTCACCGTTCCCGACTGCTCGTCGGCGGGCGCTCCCTCGGCACCGAAGGCTTTGCTCACCTTGGTGCCGAGCCTGTAGGACCTGGGGCTGATGGTACTGCGGATGGTCTTCTCCTTGCCGTCAGGGCCCACCACGAACAGGTTTTCATCCTCGAACACCGCCCCCGCGACACTCACCTCGGCCTCATCCGGCCGTCCGGCCAACTGGAACCGGACCCTGTCTCCGGGTCGGGCGATGAGGGTGGAGGGCTCGAAAGCGCTCTGCTTGATCTTGATGTCATGCACGGCCATGGCCAACGCTCCTGTTCAGTGACAATCCATGCCTCTGATTACAACAGGCGTGCCAGGCTCCATCCCCCTAAACCTGCTGAGTGAACCGTGTGGAGCCTCTCCTCGGAGGTTGCATTCACTCTCTTCCGGGAACTGGAGGAGCCAGAACCGTCCGCGATTACGGCCCGACATGTCTGCCGGCATGCGCCGACATGTCCGCCGGCACGCGCCGACATGTCCGCCGGCACGCGCCGACATGTCCGCGCCACGGTCCGGTCCGGCTCAGGACTCCTCGCTCTGGAGCAGCCCCAGCTCCTTGAGACGGCGCACGACCGCCCACCGGGAAGTCTTCAAGCGCTGGGACATGGCATCCAGGTCGCCCTTGCAGTCGCGATAGTGGCGGGCCAGGTCCTCCTCGCTCAAGCGATTGGCGGCGCGCACGTGAGGGTTGCGCTCCAGCCAGCCATAGAGTGAGGACCGGGCGACGCCGAGCTGCCCCGCCGCCTTCTTGATCTCCCAGCCGTTCGCTGCGAGCGCTCCGAAGATCTCCTCGTCGGTATGCTCCGAGAGCTTGCGGCGGGAAGCGCCCGCCGCCGCCGAAGGCGCCGGGGTGGTGGAGGGATGGGGTGGGCTCGCAGGCACCGGCGCGGTCCCAGCCAGCTTCTGCGCCAGCCGCAGGTCAAGCCGCAGCGTGGGCTGCCCCCGGCTGTCGATGACGATCTGCCGCGCCATGTTGCGCAGCTCTCGGATGTTGCCCGGCCACTGGTAGCGCAGCAACTGCAAGGCCACGGAGGTCGGCAGCCACGGCTCGTCGTCCGCCTTCCCAGGCTTCAGCCGGTACCCCTCGTCAATGGATTTTAGCTCCTCCCGCACGAAGTGGAGGAACAGCAGCCCAATGTCCTCCCGGCGCTCACGCAGTGGTGGCACCCGGATCTCGTAGCCCGCCAGCCGGTGCAGCAGCGGCTCCTTGAAGCGCCCCTCTAGGATCTGCTTCTCCAACTGAGCGTCCGTCGCGGCCACCAAGCGAACGTCCACCTTCACGGGAACGTGCTCGCCCACCGGGAACACCTGCCGCGTCTCCAGCACCCGCAGCAGCATGGCCTGGACCTCGAGGGGGGCCTCGCCCACCTCGTCCAGGAAGAGCGTGCCGCCGTGGGCCGCCTGGAAGTAGCCCTCCTTCTTTACGGCCCCGGTGTAAGCCCCCCGCCCCGCTCCGAACAGCTCCGAGGCAGCCAGCTCCTTGGTGAGCGCTCCCAGGTTCACGCTCATGAAGGCCTTGCTCCGCCTGCGACTGAGCCGGTGGAGGGCCTGCGCAATCAGCTCCTTGCCCGAGCCCGTCTCCCCGCGAACGAGCACGGGCACATCCAGGTCCGCCACCTGCTCGATGTGAGAGCGCACCTGCTGGAGCCCCAAGCTGATACCCACCATGCCCAAGGCATCCGCCGCGCTCGCCGAGGTGCTCGCCAAGTGCAGCAGCAGCACCACCCGCTCGCCCAACTCCAGCGGTACGCCGGCGACCACCTGCTCGGGGGAAAACTCCCAGGGGCCATGTGGGGCCGCGCCCGGGACCGCCACCTGGCGGCTCTCACCGGGGTCCAGCAACACGGCTCCCGGCTCTTTGCCGGGGGCGAAGAGCAGGGGCTTGCGGCTCAAGCCGGGGTCGGACAGGGCCAGCCCTATTCCGTCACCGGGGGGCGTGAAGTCCGGCGCGTTGCGCGAGACGAGCACCTCCCGTCCCACCGCCAACGGTGCCAGCAGCAGCCGGTCCCCTACGCGCTCTGGCACGGGGTGGGAGACAACGGTCAGCGCTGGGACCGGGCCTGGAACTCGCGCGTCCCCGCTCTTCCTGCCTCGGTTGAGTGTGGAGATGTCCCTCAGGGTCTTGTCTCGCATGGCCCACTTTCCGCGGTCCCCAGCCTGAATCTACAGGAATTCGCCTTGGCATACGGGTTGCTAAGGACGGTCTGCGAGCAAACCCGCAGGAGTCCGCCCATGCACCGCGTTCGTACCCTGGCTCAATCCCTTCGCCTACGCACATTCCTTCTCCTCGCGCTTGGCCTGCAGGTGGGCTGCGCGAGACAGGGGGCAGGGGCGTCTACAAGCAGCACCATAAGGTGCCCGGCCTGAGCGCGAGGCAGGCCGAGGCCCACGCGAGGGCGGCGCGGAGCCTTTAGTGCGGAAATTTGCTGAACCTTCGCTGCTGAACTTCAACCATGACTGGAGGTCATTCCATGCCGAAACGAATCTTTACGAGCTTTGCAATCGAAGACATCAACCTGCGCACCATGCTTATCGGCCAGGCGCGCAACGAACGCTCGTCCTTCGAGTTCGTCGACATGTCGGTGAAAGAACCGTGGGACGAAAAGTGGAAGACCAACTGCCGGATCCGAATTAAGGGCTGCGACGGCGTGATTGGCATCATTACGAGTAACACGCCCAAGGCTGACGGCCAGCTCTGGGAACTGAAGTGCGCTTATGAGGAGAACATCCCCGTGCTCCTCATTTATGGCAATGATAGCCGCCCGTCTCTTCCCGCTCCGATCAGTGGCAAGCGCGTAAATATCTGGACCTGGGACAATATCAAGGACTTCCTGGATCGGTTGTGAGGTGAAGATGGTGCGGCTTGCTCTTCTTGTTGGCATCGACGACTACCCACTTGGATCGCATCTCTATGGTTGCGTCAACGATGCACGCGCGATAGCGAAGTTGCTGAGCCGCAACGCCGATGGTACCCCAAACTTCCAGTGCCGGATGATGCTGTCGAGCGAACAGCAGATCACGAGGGCTTCCCTGCGTGATCTGGCCGAAGAGGTGTTCAATAAGGCCAATGTTGACATGGCTGTTTTCTACTTCGCCGGCCATGGCTCCTTGCACAAGAGCTTTGGCGGTCACCTCGTCACCCAAGACTGCAAACCCTCTGACGAAGGGCTGTCGATGGACAAGCTCATCGCGCTGGCCAACCAATCGCCCGCACGTGAACGGCTGATCATCCTCGATTGCTGCCATGCAGGTGCGATCGACGATCTCGTCGCAACACAGGGGCCTGTCCCGCTCCAAAAGGGCGTTGCGATCCTTGCCGGCTGTGGCCCGGATGAAGACTCGCGGGAGTGCGGTGAGCGCGGCTTGTTCACTCGTCACGTCTGCGATGCGCTCGAAGGCGGCGCCGCCGACGTGCGCGGCTTCGTAACGACGGGTGGCATTTACGCCTACCTCAATGAAGTACTCACAGGCTGGAACCAGCAACCGCTGCTGCACGCCAACCTGACGAAGCTGACTCCGATCCGGCGTGCCGACTCAGCGGTAAGCGACGAAAAGTTGCGTATGCTCACGGAGTACTTTCCTACTCCGGACTACGTGCACCCGCTTGATCCGTCATACGAGCCTTCAGCCGAGCCAGAGCATGGAGATCATGAGGCAATTTTCTCGCGACTCCAGCAGTTCCGGGCTGCGCGGTTGCTGGTTCCTGTTGGCACCGACCACATGTATTACGCAGCGATGGAGAAACGTTCCTGCCGGTTGACGCCGCTCGGCCAGTTTTACTGGCGCGCGGCAAAGGCAGGGAAAATATGAAAATTGGCGCCACAGGGCACCAGCATCGGTTGGGACTCGATTGGACCTGGGCAGCGGAAGCGCTCGACCTTGTGTTGGCAGAACAACCAGCTCCACTGATTGGCTTCAGCGCGCTCGCGGCTGGAGCCGATCAGCTCTTTGCGCGGACGGTGTTGTCCAGGGGTGGTCGTCATGTGGCGCTCATTCCACTCAAGGAATACGAGCGCTGCTTTGACGAGCCAGACGATCTGACCGCCTACCGCGAACTCCTTTCAGAGAGCGAGATCGTTCAACTCGCCCATCCTGGTCCCACTGAGGCGGCATTTCTCGCCGCTGGCCGTCAGGTCGTTGAGCGGTCCGACCTGCTCGTCGCAATTTGGGATGGCCAGTCGGCCGTAGGCCGTGGTGGCACTGCGGACATCGTAGCTTACGCACGCGAGTCTGGCCGCCCCGTCGTCCACCTCAACCCATTCTCTAAAGTGATCAGATACTTATAGAAATACGGCTGTAAGAGCTTCTGACAAAAGTCCCCTGGAAGGTGCGCCAGTCCTTACTTTTGTTAGGAACTCAGGTGAGTGTACGTTCCAGTGAAAAGGTTCAGAACATGAATCCAGTTCTGGGTGCAGCCCTTCTTGGTGGGTTTCTCTGGTGGGTATTTCGCGACAAGCACCCCAAAGCCTTCATTAGCTTCGCGGTCGAAGATGCCGTGTACCGAAACTACTTAGTCATGCAGGCAAAGAATGAACGCACCCCTTTCAAATTCGAGGATTATTCCCTTCACGAGCCATTCAGTAATGCATGGAAGACTCAGACAAGGGAGATCATCCGAGAATCAGATGTGGTGGTCGTGATGATCGGTAGCGACACATATCGGGCCGAGGGTGCTCTCTGGGAGATCAATGCGGCACTAGAGGAAAATGTGCCTGTCATTGGTGTCCACATCAACAGAGATCCGAGAGGCCGCGTGCCCTCCATTCTTAGGGGTTGCCCAGTCATTCCTTGGACCTATAAAGGGCTTGCGCGCGAAATACGTAAGGCGTTGAAAACTAAGAAATAATCTCGGCAGGCCCGATTTAGGGCACACAGAACAGCTCGGCAAGTCAGGGTGAGCTAATTCCAGAATCATGAGAGCGATGCGCATGGAGGCTTGGTTGGCTCCATACTTTGGACGCATGGCGTCAAGAAGTAAGCCGTGCGGTTGCTGTTTGTGGAATCGAGGAAATCAATGAGTCGTGCTGTCCCCCGGCTTCCGTCTTCTGTTGGATTCACGTGTCTGCATCCAGGCTGTACGAATAATGGGCAACCGCTTAGTCGTGAAAATCGGTATCTTGATAATGAGTACCGCTGGCACTGCGCCAGTTGCCACACTTTCCTTAGGTCCTTTGTGTTGGCCTCAGAGGAACCATCGCCCCTTTTTGAGAGCCCGGTGAAAGATGCGGGACTAAATGCTGCGATTGGAACAGTAGGCGGAGCCGCACTAGGGCTCGTAACATTCGGTCCTTTTGGGCTTCTTGTAGGAGGCCTATTGGGGGCTGGCGCTACATATGCAGTTCATGAGGCAAAGCATAGCAAAACGCCGGGTATAGCTGAGCTTCCTGAGGGGAAGATTCCGACCTTTATCAGCTTTGCCTTCGAGGACAGTCGGATGCGCGATTTGTTTGTGGGGCAATCGCGAAACCCTAACACCCCCTGGGACATTGCTGACCATTCGGCCCATGAGCCTTTTAGCGAACGATGGAAAAGTCAAATGCGGCTTCGCATCCTGCGCTCAAAAGTTGTAATTCTATTGGTAGGCGCTCAGACTTATGCCTCCGAGGGAGCTATTTGGGAGGTTGAGACCGGCCTGGAACTGGGAATTCCTGCTTTTGGTGTGTGGCTCAGTCGTGAAGCACGGGGAAAAGTCCCTTCCTGCCTGAAACCTGAGAACATCATCGACTGGACCTGGGAAGGTATTAGTCACATGATCCGCTGGAGCGCGACGCTCAAGCAACCTATTTAGCGCTAGTTGTTGGCAATGACTTCTGAGAGTTTCCCTGTTCATTATCCTGCCTTAGATAAAGGTTAGCGCTGTCCTTGCCCGCCATCTTCACGAGCATCGTGAAGCGTGTGTGCCGCTCGACCAGTGTGGCGATGTGGCTGTTGGTCGCTCCAGCCAGCAGGTCACCTTCCCAATCCCCCGGCACCGCCTTGTCCTCCACCTGTCGCGCTTGGTGGCCTTGCTCCGCCAGGAGGGGCGCCCGGAAATGAGCACGCACCAGCACCGCGGTCCACGGCGACGGGCGCCGCCATGCTGCACGTATGTCGCAGGAGCGTGCGGAATGGGATGGGACAGGACGGGACGACACGGGACGCGGCGGGATAACGACCCCGAATCATTTCGGGCGATTGCGAGGTAAGGGCGCGATTCTGCTAAGCCAGGGAAGGTAATTCCGTTCAGGGGGTAGCATGACTGCCTCCCTCTGAGGTGGGTAGCAAGAGCAGCGACAACGCTGCAACTTCGACCGCATCGAACTGACTCCATCCGAGAGGCGTGAGCTCCAACGAGCAGTGCGCGATGGCCGCCGGGGCGAGGCCCTGCGCGCTACTATCGTGCTGTGGAGTGCCCAAGGGGAGAGCGCCAACAGCATCGCCCGTGCCCTGGGAGTGACGGCCAGGACGATCTAC
>NZ_JBJMQP010000026.1:0-19743 GCF_045802625.1 Hyalangium sp.
TCGGCGATGTTGCGCACCTGAGACGTCAGGTTGGACGCCATCGAGTTCACGTTGTCGGTGAGGTCCTTCCACGTACCACCGACACCCTTCACGAAGGCCTGGCCGCCCAGCTTTCCTTCCGTACCCACCTCGCGCGCCACACGGGTCACTTCCGAGGCGAACGAAGACAGCTGGTCCACCATCGTATTGATGGTGTTCTTCAGCTCCAGGATCTCGCCGCGCACGTCCACGGTGATCTTCTTGGACAAGTCACCGCGAGCCACCGCCGTGGTCACTTCCGCGATGTTGCGCACCTGAGACGTCAGGTTGGACGCCATCGAGTTCACGTTGTCCGTGAGGTCCTTCCACGTACCGGCCACGCCCTTCACCTTGGCCTGGCCGCCCAGCTTTCCTTCCGTGCCCACCTCGCGCGCCACGCGCGTCACTTCCGAGGCGAACGAGCCGAGCTGCTCCACCATGCCGTTCACCAGCCGGGCCGTGCGCAGGAACTCTCCCTTGAGCGGACGGCCGTCCACCTCGAGCGCCATTGTCTGCGACAGGTCGCCCTTGGCCACCGCGCCGATCACGCGGCCCATCTCCGAGGTCGGCTGGATCAGATCCGCCACCAGCGTGTTCACCGACTCGACGCAGTCGGCCCACGAGCCCACCGAGCCGGCCAGGGTCGCACGCTGGGTGATACGGCCCTCCTTACCGACCATGTTCCCGATGCGCTCGAACTCCTTGGCCATGCGCTCGTTGAGATCGATGATGTCGTTGAGCGTGTCGGCGACCTTGCCCGCGATGCCCACCGTGTCCACCGGCATCCGGACCGTGAAGTCGCCTCGCTGGACGGCCGAGAGGATGCGGAGCAGCTGGCGTGCATCAAGCGTGTCGGAAGACACCTCCGAAGTCTTGGGGACCTTGGGAGAAGGTTTCCGAGGTTCAACGGTCTTCTGGGTGCGCATTCAAGCCCCTGGCTGGCCCACGGCGGTCAAAGAAGCGTTCCCTTGCCGTGGACATGGGAATACTGAGCGGTGCCGAGTTCTCGATGATTCCGAGTTGACGCGCTAGTGCCGCGGTCACGCACGGCTGGTGGGTAGGGAACAGTCCGAACCCCCTAGCGTCCGGTATGTAACGTTCCCTCCTCCCCCTCGTACCTTGAGTGAAACCGGTACACCCAGCCAAGCTGGCTGGTTTGCCCTGCATGCAAGCGTCAATTGCGCAGGCGTGGCTGCGGGGCGAGCACCCGCACCGCCATCTGCTCGGTGCCGGACACCACGGTGCTGAGGGCCTCACGCCGGCCCGGATCCAAGCGCGCCACGGCGCGCAAGGTGGCCACCAGCACCAGCGCCTCCAGGGGCGAGGGCATGGAGAGGCCCGAGGGCCCCGTCTTGAGCGGCAGCGGCAGCCGAGGCGCGCGGCCCGCGGCGGCGAGCGCGTCCACCGCGTACGAGGGCCGGTTGTCCAGGGTGACGCCGATGGCGGGCAGCCGGGTGGCGGCCTCGCTCCGGCCGCGCCCCTGCAGGTCCATCAACGTCTTGAGCGCGCCGGTCTGCTCGTAGAGGGCGAGCCCCTCGCCGCCGTCCTCTCCGCCGAAGATGCTGCCCTCGTAGGTGCGCGTGAGCGGGCCGGAGATGGAGACGTGGAAGGGCTGGGAGTCATCCCAGTGGGACCAGGGCCGGGCCTCCCAGAACTCGGTGCCGGCCTGGACGAAGAGCAGCGCCTTGTCCGCTCCGAGCCCGGCCACCCCGCGCTGCTCCCACGCCATGAAGGTGCCGATGGAGGCGCGCGCCGAGAGCACCTCCTGCGGCGGAGGCTCCACTCGCAGGCCCAGGCTCTGCGCCACGGGGGCCAGGGCGGGCTCGCAGCTCACGGTCTCGGGGTCCACCCCTTCGAGCAGCGCCTGCACGCCGCCCAGGTCATCGCGATCGAAGACAGGCGATGAGAACTCGCCGGTGGGCGTCACCCTCAGGTACACATTGGTGCTGTCCTGAGAGAGCTGCACGGGGCCAAGCTTGAGCAGGTGGTACATGTCCCCCGGCTATCGCGCCTCGGGCCGCCTGTCGAGCACCCCCGAGGGCCAGCTCGGACTCCGCGCCCGCCCGCGTGTCCGGCTTCAACCCCTTCGCCGCCACCCCCATCCACAGGGCGGCAAGCACGCCCAGGGCGCGGTTCGCGGAGACGGCGGTACAGCTCATGAGCACCTCATCGGCCCAGTTCATGCCAGCCCCGGCTGACAGCCCGAGCCACGGGCTCACTTGAGCGGCAAACGCGAGCCGATGCACTTGAGGTAAACCCGAATTGTCTCCGCTCCTCGGGGCGGATAGGTGCCCGGAGGTACGGGGAGCCTACCGCAGCGGCCGGGCGCGCCGGGCGACCCGGGCCCAGGGCTCGGGGGACGCGAACCCCGCGAAGAGCTCTCCCGTCAGATAGGCACGCTGCTCGCCCGAGGCTCTCCGCAGGTAGTCGTTCACCACGTCTGCGCTGTGCTTCTCGCGGTGGACCGTGGGGCGCTTCAGGTTCATGTGCGTGCGGGCCACGCCCTTGCTCCCGCGGTGGACGATGGTGAGCTCGCCGCCGGGCGTCACCTGCTCCACGATGCCCACGTGCGTCAGCCCATCGTTGCGCAGCCCATCCCGGTTGCGATCGTACGTCTCGCGGAAGAAGACGATGTCTCCCGGCTTGGGGCGCGTGTGCAGCGCGCCCAGGCTGCGCGCCCTGCGGTAGAGGATCATCACCCCGTTGTCGCCGTGGCTCACCCCACTGCCGTCCATGAGGTTGATCCCCGCGCCCTCATAGGCCAGGCGCACCAGCCCCGTGCAGTCATCCGGCACCGACGAATCCAGCGCGTGGAGATCCTGGACGCCGATCAGCTGGCGGGCCCGCGCGGCGATGCGAGCTCCCACGCTCGGCGCGGCGTGGGTGGCAGAATGAGCCGCTCTCCTCGGAGCGGCCCCCGCGGCCTGAGCCTGCGTGGGGAGAGCCGTGAAGACTCCAAGCGCTGCGAGCATGACGAGCGATCGGATCATGTCTGGAGGACGAGTCTGGCAGATCCTTATTCAGGATGCGCCGGGGCCCCCGGGAGGCGAGTGCGGTGATGGCGTCTTCCCGAGCAGACCCACCTCCATGCCCGCACGCGCGGGCCTGCCGGCGACGGCTGCTCGGCTGCCAGAGGCCTGCTCCCGGAAGTGTTTCGTGCTAGACGCTGCCGCGAGCCGGCATCCGCCCGGCTCTCAACGGAGGGGATTCTTTCACATGAAGAAGATGCTGACCCGGAGTGTGCTGTTCGCGGCGCTGACCTTGTCGCCTGTGGCGCTGGCCCAGAATGCGGCCCCGAACGCGGCTCCGAACACGGCGGCTCCCGCGGGCGCGGCGGTGACCAAGCCGAGCGCCGACGCCGTGCGCGACACCTGGAACTACTTCTACAAGGGCCAGGGCCAGGGGCCGATCCTCGTCGAGGCCAAGCTCTGCACCGAGGTGGGCAAGGAAGGCCCGAACAAGTTCGAGTGCACCGCCGAGGTGGATCCGGCCGCCGGCGTGAAGGCCAACGCCAACGTGATGCTGTGGCAGTCCTACCTGGTGCCGCAGAACGACTCCATCGAGGATCTCGCGGTGCAGGTGAAGCAGGGCACCACCGTGCGCGAGACCAAGGACGTCAAGGTCAAGGGCGACGGCTGGCGCGCCCGCCAGTGGACCGGCGTGCGGCTGAACAAGCCGGGCAACTGGACCATCAGCGTCATGCGCGGCGACCAGACGCTCAAGGAGATCCAGGTCAAGGTGCTCTAGTCCACAGTCGCACCTTGGGGCGAGCCACTGGCCGCCCCCACGCGCCCACCGGGGGGATGCTCGCATCCCAGGCGGGCGCGTTCTTTTTTCCCCCAGGCCCCCCGGGTGCCGGCGGATCCCAGAGTTTTTTACGGGCGCCGAGCCCGGTGTGGATCCCCCTCCCACCTCCCATGCCCGCGTCTTTCCGAGGGATCCCTCTGCTGGCGGCCCTGGCCGCGCCTTTGCACAAGGGCTGGGTGCGGTTCGAAGGGCAGGGGTCGGTCAGGGTGTGGTGGGGGCGGCGGGCGGGGATGGGGATGGTGGGGCGGAGCCGGGTGGTCGGCCGGTGAGGGCGTGGAGCTACGGAGCAGTCGCGAGCGCTGGTGCTGGGGGACAGCCAGGCGTTACGTGCGGCCGTGGCTCGCAACGGGGACGTCCTCCTGGTGGCGGCCTGGGGGAGACCGATGGACCTCGGGGGAGGGCCCCTGCCCTTCGACCGTGGAGCACGCGCAGTCCGGCCCTGAGAATTCAAGGGCTTCCAGGCACTCGTCCAGGCCTTCAGTGGATGGTGCCTTACAGTTGAATTCGACTTTCACACCTCGCCCATGTTAAGGGGCCGCCGCCTTCTGGGCTCTTCAGGCCCCGAAGGGCGAGGCTGTGCTGAAGCGTCGGCGCGCGGTGACCCCGCTCGCTGGCGGCCAACCCCTCGACATTCTCCTGTTCATTCCCGGCACGCGGCGCCCGTGTGGGCCACGCGCCACAGACGAGTCTCTTGAGGAGTTGCACCCCCATGACACCCACCGTTTCACGGATGGAGGCCCTTCGCAGGGGCGTCACCGGCACGGCCGCCCGGGTCTTCGGACTCCTGGCGATCCTGGCTGGTAGCACCGCTCGCGCCAGCGAGGCGGACCTCATCCTCCCTGACTTCTCTTCCCAGTCGTTCCTCAATGGCGCCCTCACCGGCCACCAGCTGCTGCTGGGCGGCATCGTGGTGTGCGTGATCGGCCTCGTGTTCGGCTTCCTCCAGTACGGCCAGCTCAAGAACCTGCCCGTGCACAAGTCGATGCTGGAGATCTCCGAGCTCATCTACGAGACCTGCAAGACGTACCTCATCACCCAGGGCAAGTTCATCATCGCCCTGTGGGGCCTGCTGCTGGTGGTGATGGTTGGCTACTTCGGCATCCTGCAGCACATGCTGAGCGAGGCCCCGCTCAAGCTGATCGCCATCCTCATCTTCAGCCTCATCGGCATCGCGGGCAGCTACGGCGTGGCCTGGTTCGGCATCCGCGTGAACACCTTCGCCAACAGCCGCACCGCGTTCGCCTCTCTGCGCGGCAAGCCCTACCCCACCTACGCCATCCCGCTGCAGGCCGGTATGTCCATCGGCATGGTGCTGATCAGCACCGAGCTGCTGCTGATGCTCATCATCCTGCTCTTCGTACCCTCCACCTACGCCGGCCCGTGCTTCATCGGCTTCGCCATCGGCGAGTCGCTGGGCGCCAGCGTGCTGCGTATCGCGGGCGGTATCTTCACGAAGATCGCGGACATCGGCTCGGACCTGATGAAGATCGTCTTCAAGATCAAGGAAGACGACGCGCGCAACCCGGGCGTGATCGCCGACTGCACGGGCGACAACGCGGGCGACAGCGTGGGCCCCTCCGCGGACGGCTTCGAGACCTACGGCGTGACGGGCGTGGCGCTCATCACCTTCATCCTGCTGGCGGTGCCGGCGGGCTACCGGGTGCAGCTGCTGGTGTGGATCTTCACCATGCGCATCGTCATGGTGGTGGCCAGCCTGCTGTCCTACTTCGTCAACGAGGTGATCCAGGGCGGCAAGTACAAGAACGCCGACAAGATGAACTTCGAGCACCCGCTGACGTTCCTGGTGTGGCTGACCTCGGGCGTGTCCCTGGTGCTCACCTTCGTGGTCAGCAAGCTGCTCATCCCGGACCTGGCGGGTGACGACACCCTGTGGTGGAAGCTGTCGCTCATCATCACCTGCGGCACGCTGGCGGGCGCCATCATCCCCGAGGCCATCAAGGCCTTCACCTCCACCGAGAGCCGCCACGTGCGCGAGGTGGTGACGGCCAGCCGCGAGGGCGGGGCCAGCCTCAACGTCATCTCCGGCCTGGTGGCCGGTAACTTCTCCGCGTACTGGATGGGCATCATCATCGCGGGCCTGATGGCCATCGCCTTCGGGGTGAGCACCTACGTGCCCGAGAGCCTGATGCTGGCCCCGGCGGTGTTCGCCTTCGGCCTGGTGGCGTTCGGCTTCCTGGGCATGGGCCCGGTCACCATCGCGGTGGACAGCTACGGCCCGGTGACGGACAACGCGCAGAGCGTGTACGAGCTGTCGCTGATCGAGAACGTGCCCAACGTGAAGGCGGAGGTCCAGAAGGACTTCGGCTTCACGCCGGACTTCGAGAAGGGCAAGGAGTACCTGGAGGAGAACGACGGCGCGGGCAACACCTTCAAGGCCACGGCCAAGCCGGTGCTGATCGGCACCGCGGTGGTGGGCGCCACGACGATGATCTTCTCCATCATCGTGCTGCTGGTGGGCACCGAGACGCGCAACGGCATGCTGTCGCTGCAGACCTCGGGCCTGGGCAACCTGTCGCTGCTGCACGCCCCGTTCCTGCTGGGCCTCGTCACCGGCGGCGCGGTCATCTACTGGTTCTCGGGCGCCTCGATGCAGGCGGTGTCCACGGGCGCCTACCGCGCGGTGGAGTTCATCAAGGCCAACATCAAGCTGGAGGGCGTGGAGAAGGCGAGCGTCACGGACTCCAAGCGCGTGGTGGAGATCTGCACCCAGTACGCGCAGAAGGGCATGCTCAACATCTTCCTGGGCGTGTTCTTCAGCACCCTGGCGTTCGCCTGCGCCGAGCCGTACTTCTTCGTGGGCTACCTGATCTCCATCGCCATCTTCGGCCTGTACCAGGCCGTGTTCATGGCGAACGCGGGTGGCGCGTGGGACAACGCGAAGAAGCTGGTGGAGACGGAGCTGCGCGCCAAGGGCACCGAGCTGCACGCGGCCACGGTGGTGGGCGACACGGTGGGCGACCCGTTCAAGGACACCTCGTCCGTGGCGCTCAACCCGGTCATCAAGTTCACCACCCTGTTCGGCCTGCTCGCGGTGGAGCTGTCGGTGGAGCTGGTCAAGTCGGGCAACGCCATGCTCACGCACGTGCTGGCCGCCGTGTTCTTCCTGCTCTCGCTCGTGTTCGTGTACCGGTCGTTCTACGGCATGCGCATCGAGACGCCGATGCGCAGCGAGACCGCCAAGGAGCCCGCGAAGGCCGTCTAGCCTCCGCGCCTCTCTGAGCTGTCATGAGCGGCAGGGTGCCTCCGGGGGCCCTGCCGCTTTGCTTTGGGGCTGGCCCGGCGCTCACACCCCTGGGAGTTCTTGTCGGTTCTCTCTCGACTTTCTTGAGAAGTCGGACTAGGTCAGGGCTTGCCCTTCAGGGCAAGAGAAAGGGCGGCAGAGACCGCCTCGCAACGAAAGAAGAAGGTTCATGGCGACTGGTACTGTGAAGTGGTTCAACGACGCGAAGGGCTTCGGTTTCATCACCCAGGATGGCGGCGGCGAGGACGTGTTCGTCCATCACTCCGCGATCAACATGGATGGCTTCCGCACCCTGGCCGAGGGCCAGAGGGTGAGTTTCGAGGTCACCCGCGGCCCCAAGGGCATGCAGGCGCAGAACGTCCGCGCGGCCTGAGATCCAATCCCAGGTGATGTTCTCGGAGCCCGTCCTCTCCCCAGGAGGTCGGGCTTCCGTCTTTTTGGGCCCACCCGAGGATCCTCATGCGTCTGCCCCGCCTGCCCCGAGTGATTGGCTTTGACGATGGCCCCTTCCAGCGCCGCCCCGGCGCCCGGGTGCCGGTGGTGGGGGTGGTGTGCAGCGGCACGCGCTTCGAGGGGCTCGTCTGGGGGCGCGTGCGCAAGGACGGGTGGACCGCGACGCAGGAGGTGTGCCGGCTGCTCGAGGGCGGCAAGTTCCTGCCGCAGATCCACCTGGTGCTGCTGGATGGAATCGCCTTCGGGGGCTTCAACGTGGTGGACCTGCCCGCGCTGGCGGCCCAGCTGAGGCGCCCGTGCGTGGCGGTGATGCGGCGGATGCCGGACCTGAGCGCGGTGGAGCAGGCCTTGCGGCGGCTCCCGCGCCCGGAGCGACGGCTGGCGCTGATCAAGAAGGCAGGCCCCATTCATCAGCTCGGAGGCTTCACCTTCCAGGTGCAAGGCGCGGAGCCCCCCGAGGTGGCCGAGGCGCTCGCGCGTGTCACGGATCGCGGGCTCGTGCCGGAGCCGTTGCGGCTGGCGCACCTGATCGGCTCGGCGGTGGTGACGGGCGAGAGCAGCCACCGGGCATAACCTCTCGCCCTCCGTGCGGAGGAGCCGTGCCGGGCAGGGTCTCGCGAAACCTGTCTGACAGTCAGACCGGTTCATGCCATGCGCCACCGGCGGCCAGCCTCGAGTCCCTCCCCACCCGGATGCCGCACCCGGTTGCCTGGGGTGGGTTGGCTCAATCCCCTCAGCCCAGAGACACCCGGGCGTTGCGGAACAGCCGCATCCATGGGCCGTCCTCGCCCCACTCGCTCGGACGCCACGAGTGCTGCACGGTCCGGTGCACGCGCTCCGGGTGCGGCATCATCAGCGTGAAGCGGCCGTCCTTTGTCGTCAGCCCGCACATGCCGAACGGTGAGCCGTTCGGGTTCGCCGGATAGCGCTCCGTCACCTGCCCATGGTTGTCCACGAAGCGCGCCGTCACCAGCCCGAGCCCGTTCACCCGCTCGGCTTCCTCGGCGCTCGGGAACTCCGCGCGTCCCTCGCCGTGGGAGACGGCGATGAGCATCCGGCTGCCCGCCATCCCCTGGAAGAAGAGCGAGGGGCTCTCCGCTACTTCAATCAGCGACAGCCGGGCCTCGAACTGCTCCGAGGCGTTGCGCACGAAGCGCGGGAAGTGCTCCGCGCCCGGGATGATGTCCTTGAGCTGCGACATCATCTGGCAGCCGTTGCAGATGCCCAGGCCGAAGCTGTCCGGGCGCGAGAAGAAGGCCGCGAACTCATCCCTCGCCCGAGCGTTGAAGAGGATGGACTTCGCCCAGCCCCCGCCCGCGCCCAGCACGTCGCCGTAGGAGAAACCTCCGCAGGCCAGCACGCCCGCGAAGTCCTTCAGCGACACGCGCCCGGCGAGCAGGTCGCTCATGTGCACGTCCACGGCCGTGAAGCCCGCGCGAGTGAAGGCCGCCGCCGCCTCCATCTGGCTGTTCACGCCTTGCTCGCGCAGCACCGCCACTCGGGGCCTCGCGCCCTTGGCGATGTACGGCGCCGCCACGTCCTCCTTGGGATCGAACGTGAGCCGCGGCGAGAGGCCGGGATCCGACGCGTCACACTTGGCGGCGTACTCCTCCTCCGCGCAGCGCGGGTTGTCCCTCAGCTTCTGCATCTCGTAGCTGACGCGGGACCAGTGCTGGCGCAGCGCCATCGTCTGCACCTCGAGCAGCGCCTGCTCACCGTGGCGCAGGCGCACCTCCAGCTCCGCCCGAGGCCGTCCCAGCTCCTGGGCATATGCGCCCAATCCGTGCCGCGCCAGCACCTCGCGCACGCGCCCCAGGTCCGCCGCGCGCACCTGCAGCACCGCGCCCAGCTCCTCGTTGAAGAGCGCCGCCAGGGGCTCCTTCCCGAGCGCCGTCAGGTCCACGTCCAGCCCGCAGTGGCCGGCGAAGGCCATCTCGCACAGCGTCGCCAGGAGGCCACCGTCCGAGCGGTCGTGATACGCCAGCACCCGCCCCGCCGCGTTCAGCTCCTGGATGGCCGCGAAGAAGCCGCGCAGCAGCGCTGGGTCCTCCACATCCGGGCACTCGGCGCCGACCTGCTCATAGACCTGCGCCAGCACCGAGCCGCCCAGCCGCTGCCGGCCCTGGGCCAGATCCACGAAGAGCAGCCGCGTGTCCTCGCTCAGCTCGCGGAGCTGCGGCGTCAGCGACTGGCGCACGTCGAGCACCGGCGCGAACGCCGAGACGATGAGCGACAGCGGCGCCGTCACCGCCTTGCGCTGGCCGTGCTCCTCCCACACCGTCCGCATGGACATGGAGTCCTTGCCCACCGGGATGGTGAGGCCCAGCGCCGGGCACAGCTCCATGCCCACCGCGTGCACCGCGGCGTAGAGGTTGGCGTCCTCGCCCGGGCTGCCCGCCGCCGCCATCCAGTTGGCCGACAGCTTCACGTCCGACAGCTTGCCAATCCGCGCCGAGGCGATGTTCGTCACCGCCTCGCCCACCGCCATCCGCGCCGAGGCCGCCGCGTTGATCAGCGCCAGCGGCGTCCGCTCGCCCATGGCCATGGCCTCGCCCGTGTCGCTGGTGATGGTCGTCAGCGTCACCGCGCAGTCCGCCACTGGCACCTGCCACGGGCCCACCAGCTGGTCACGGCTCGTCTGGCCCGACACCGTCCGGTCCCCGATGGTGATGAGGAAGGACTTGTCCGCCACCGTCGGGTGCCCCAGCACCCGCGTCACCATGTCCCCCAGCTCCGCGCCGTCCAGCTTCAGCGAGCCGTGCGTGAGCGGCCGCGACTTCACGTCCCGGTGCATGCGCGGCGACTTGCCGAACAGCACGTCCATCGGGAGATCGATCGGCGTGTTGCCGAAGTGCCAGTCCCCCACCTTCAGCGTCGGGTCGGCGGTGGCCTCGCCCAGCACCGCGTAGGGCGCGCGCTCCCGCTCGCACAGCGCGGCGAAGCGCTCCAGGTCCTCCGGCGCCACCGCGAGCACGTAGCGCTCCTGCGCCTCGTTGCACCAGATCTCCATCGGCGACATGCCGGGCTCGGCGTTGGGGACGGCTCGCAGCTCGAAGTAGCCGCCCAGGCCGTTGTCGTGGATCAGCTCCGGCACCGCGTTGGAGAGCCCGCCCGCGCCCACGTCGTGGATGGAGCGGATGGGGTTGGTCTCTCCCATCGCCCAGCAGCGGTCGATGACCTCCTGGCAGCGCCGCTCCATCTCCGCGTTGTCCCGCTGCACCGAGGCGAAGTCGAGGTCCGCCGCGCTCGCGCCCTGCGCCAGCGAGGAGGCCGCGCCGCCGCCCAGGCCAATGAGCATCGCCGGTCCGCCCAGCACGAGGATCTTGTCCCCGGGCCGCAGCTTGCCCTTCTGCACGTGCGCGGCGCGGACGTTGCCCAGGCCTCCAGCGATCATGATGGGCTTGTGGTAGCCGCGCACCTCCACGCCCTCGGGCGTGGGCACCTGCGCCTCGAAGCTGCGGAAGTAGCCGCACAGGTTGGGCCGGCCGAACTCGTTGTTGTACGCCGCCCCGCCGATGGGCGCCTCCAGCATGATGTCCAGCGCGGAGACGATGCGCTCGGGCTTGCCGTAGGCGCGCTCCCAGGGCCGCTCGTAGCCGGGGATGCGCAGGTGCGAGACGGAGAAGCCCGTGAGCCCCGCCTTGGGCTTGGCGCCGCGGCCCGTGGCTCCCTCGTCGCGGAGCTCCCCGCCCGCTCCCGTGGCGGAGCCCGGATACGGTGAGATGGCCGTCGGGTGGTTGTGCGTCTCCACCTTCATCAAGATGTGCGTGGGCTCGCGGCGGGAGCGCCACTCGCCGCTCTCCGCGTCCGGGAAGAAGCGCTCGGCCTCGAAGCCCTGGATGACCGCCGCGTTGTCCTTGTACGCCGACAGCACGCCCTCGCTGTTCACCGCGTGGGTGTTCTTGATGGCCTGGAACAGCGAGCGCTCGCGCGGAGCGCCGTCCACCGTCCAGCTCGCGTTGAAGATCTTGTGCCGGCAGTGCTCGCTGTTGGCCTGCGCGAACATCATCAGCTCGACGTCCGTGGGGTTGCGCTTCAGCTCGGCGAAGCGCGCGCTCAGGTAGTCGATCTCATCCTCGGCCAGCGCCAGCCCCAGCTCCCGGTTGGCCGCCACCAGCGCCGCCCGGCCTCCGCCCAGCACGTCCACCGTGGAGAGCGGCCGAGGCGTGTGCCCGGCGAAGAGCACCTCCGCGTCGTCGATCCGCTTCACCACCACCTGCGTCATCCGGTCATGCAGCACCGGCACGAGCCGATCCAGCTGCTCGGCCGACAGCGGGAGCCCGTCCTTGTCCCCCACGAAGAAGACCGTGCCCCGCTCCATGCGCCGTATCCGGACGAGCCCGCAGTTGTGCGCGATGTCCGTGGCCTTGCTCGACCAGGGAGAGAGGGTGCCGGGGCGAGGCATGACCACGAGCCGGCTCCCAACCCACCCGCCCACGGGGATGCGCGGGCCGTAATCCAACAACTGGAAGAGGACTGCCTTCTCGCTGTCGGAGAGGGGCTCCGAGGGCTCGATGAAGTGCATGAGCTCCGCGTAGAGGGACGCCACCTCGGGCACCCGCTCGCGGCAGAGGGCGAGCAGCTTGTCCTGGCGGAACGGCGAGAGGGCGGGAGCACCGCGGATGTTGAGGATGCGGGACATGGCGATAGGCCTGGCTCTCTAGAACAGTCCAGCCGTGCTTATCACCGAGCCCTCGGGTGGGTCCCGAAGAGTTGATGCCCCGTTGCCTGCCGCACGGACTGCCAGCCTCCAACCCACCAGGTGGGGCGGGCCGCGCCGGCTCAGGCCGCCTTCCACAGGACGTGGAACGTCACATCCTCGGGGGTGAAGCCGTGCACCTCCACCCGCGCCCCGTCGACTCCACAGCCGCGCAGGCCCGCCAGGATGGCGCCCTGTACCAGGTAGCGGGTCGGGCCCGCCTCGTTCACCCACAGCTCCAGGTGGACGGGGGTCAGCTCCTGCAGACGGGCCTCGGTGTAGTTGTTGCCTGAACGAAAGCTCTGCTGCACCCGGGTCAGCACGCGCTGAGGCCCCAGGAGCTGGAGGACACTGAAGAGCGCGCGTCCCATCATGGTGCTCCGGTAGCCATCCGCCATCCGCTCGCCGAGGGCGTGGTAGGCCTGCTCCTCGGGAGCGCCGGAGTACAGCTCGCGCGCGGCCAGGCTCACACAGCCGCACCACGTCTCGAAGGAATAGGCGGGCAGGAGCTTGCGATCCAGGTCCACGCCGGCTTCCCGCAGGTGAAGCCTCAACGAGGGGGTGATCTGGCCCTCGAGGCCACGGACGAACAACCCCTCCAGGGCCTGATCAAAGACCAGCTTCTCCTGCATGGGAGTAGTCTACTCCCGAGCCTCCTTGCATGGAGCAATCTCATGGGTCTTCACCGAGAACTGGCGGCGCTGGCCATGCGAGCCACGCCGCTGCCTGGCCAGAAGGACTTCCTCTCGGAGGCAGGCATTGCTCCGCGGGTGCCCACGCTGCCGGGCTCCATCGGCGCGGTGGCGCACGAGCCCTTCCGGTCCGAGGAGCTCAAACGGCTGTTCGACTTGATGGTGATCTTCACCATGGGAGACTTCCCCGAGAGCGCGAGCTGCTCCAGCTACTTCGACCCGGGCAGCCCTTGGTACAACGTCTTCTACGGGGCCTACGGGGTGCGCTCGCACAAGCTGGATGGGAGCCCGTGGGGCTTTCGCAGCGACGGGCGGCCGAACCTGGACGAGCTGCTCGAGGTGCCGTGGCTGGACTACAACTTCCTCACGGCGGGGTGCCTGGGCTGTCCGCCCTCGAGGATGTGCTTCCGGGTGGAGGACGTGAAGAGCGACAAGGAGGGGGCCTGGCACACGGCCGAGATCGCCTGCATCGTCCCGAGCGGCCTGCACCGGATGAAGGACGCGGTGGCTCCGGACCTGACGTACTACGCGGTGTTCGGCGTGCCGGAGGAGCGCTACCTGTCGAGCCAGCGCGAGAGCTACGAGCCGGTGCGGATGCGGGGGAAGATGTACTTCCAGCCCATCGCCGAGCGCACCACGCTCGTGTGGGGCGGGCTGTGCCCGGACACGCCGGACGGACAGCGGCTGTTCAACTCGATCCTGGAGGCGATGACGCCGCACTACACACGGTGAAGCTCAGGCGGACCAACCCTCGCCCCGCGAGCAAGGCAATCCCAGCGCGGAGCCACTCCCCGCGCTCGAATGTCACGCGGCCCGGTCTCCCCCCGCCTCCTGAGCGGGCGGGAAGGCTGCCGGCACGGCGCCCACCTCCGGCTTCTTCTTCGTCCGGAAGAATCCCACCCACTCCATGCCCGCGAACACCACCGGCACCACCAGCAGCGTGAGGAAGGTGGAGGTGATGACGCCGCCGATGACCGCGATGGCCATGGGCGCGCGGAACTCCGCGCCCAGCCCCGTGCCTACCGCCGTGGGCACCATGCCAATGGCCATGGCCGCGCTCGTCATCAGGATGGGGCGCAGGCGGCGTGGGCCCGCCTTCAGCAGCGCCTCGTCCACGCTGTCTCCGGCGCGCAGGTGCTGCAGCGCCCCGTCCACCAGCAGGATGGCGTTCTTCGTCACCAGTCCCATCAGCAGGATGACGCCGATCATCGCTCCCAGCGACAGGTGGTGGTTCGTCACCACCAGCCCCAGCAGCGCGCCCACCAGCGCCAGCGGCAGCGACACCATGATGGTGAACGGGTGCTTGAACGACTCGAACTGGCTGGCGAGCACCATGTAGATGAAGACGAAGGCCAGACCGAACGCGGCGCTGAACGCCTCGTTCTGCTCGTCCAGGTTCTTCATCTGCCCGTCGTAGACAATCGTGTACCCCGCCTGCAGCGGCTTCTCCGCCACCTTCGCCCGGAGCTGCGTGGCGATGTCTCCCAGCGCCGCGCCCTTGTCGAGCTGCGCGTAGATGGCGATCTGCCGCTCGCGGTTCTCATGCTCGATGACGCTCGGGCCGTCCTTCAGGTCCACGTCCGCCACATCCGTCACCGGCCGCAGGCCTCGCGGCGTGTACACCTCGAGCCGCCGCACCTTCTCCGGCGTGGCCCGGTCCTTCTCCGCCAGCCGCACGCGGATGTCCGTCTCGTCCTTGCCCTCGCGCAGCTTGGCCGCCACGTCGCCGCCAATGGCCAGCCGCAGCTGCGTCGCCAGCATCGCCGCGCTCAGATCCACGTCCGTCGAGCGCGCCCGATCAATCTGGATCTGCAGCTCGGGCTTGGGCGGGTTGGACTCCACGCGGATGTCCGCCGTGCCGGGGATGTCTCGAAGGATCTGCGCCACGCGCTCGGCCTCCGCGTTCACGTGCGACAGCTCCGGCCCGGTGACACGCACCATGATGGGGTACCAGTCTCCCAAGCCCTCGATGGTCGGCGGATCCGCCAGGTTCACCTGGGTGGCCACCAGCGCCGGACCGAGCAGCCCGCGCGCCTGCTCCTTGATGGCCTGGATGCCCCGCTGGCGCGACACCTTCGGCTGCGTGAGCACGCGCAGCCGTGACTTGTTCACATCCCCGTTGAGGCCCACGATGCTGTAGATGTCCAGCACCTCGGGGATGCCCTTGATGAGCGCCTCGGCCTGCGCGGTGCGGGCCTCCGTCTCCGCCAGGCTCGCCGAGTCCGGCAGCTGCAGGTCCACCAGGAACTGCGAGCGGTCCTCCGCCGGGATGAACTCCGCCCCCAACCGGCTGGCCGCGCCAAACGAGCCCGCCATCACCAGCACCGTGATGCCCACCGTCGCCCACTTGTGAGCCAGCACCCAGCGCAGGATGCCCTCGTAGACGCGCTCGGTGCCGTCCAGCGCTCCGCGGATGCTCCTGGCCACCGCGTTCTCCTGGTGCACCTCGCCCGGCTTGCGCGCCTTGGCCAGCCGCGCCGACAGCATCGGGTCCAGCGTGAAGGAGATGAACAGCGAGACGATCACCGCCACCGAGATGGTGACGCCGAACTGCCGGAAGAACTGGCCCACGATGCCCGGCATGAAGGCCACCGGGATGAACACCGCCACCAGCGAGAGCGTCGTCGCCAGCACCGCCAGGCCCACGTCCTTGGTGCCGTTGGCCGCCGCGGACATGGGGGCCTCGCCCAGCTCCAGCCGGTGCGTAATCGCCTCGCGCACCACCACCGCGTCGTCGATGAGCAGGCCGATGGCCAGCGACAGCGCCAGCAGCGTCATCTGGTTCAGCGTGTACCCCAGCACGTACATCACGAAGAACGTGCCCACCACCGACGTGGGCAGCGCCAGCGACGAGATGAACGTGCCGCGCACGTCCAGCAGGAACATCAGGATGATGAGCACCGCCATCGCGCCGCCGAAGATGAGGGCGATCCACACCTCCTTCGCGTTCTCGCGGATGAGCTCCGACTGATCGATGAGCAGCGTCGCCTTGAAGCCATGGCCCATGGAGGGCGACAGCTCCGCCAGCTTCTTCTTCACCAGATCGCTCACCTTCACCGTGTTGGAGCCCGGCTGCTTCACCACCTCCAGGATGACCGCGTCGTTGCTGTTGAGCCGCGCCGTGGTGCGGCGCTCCGTCACCCCGTCCGTCACCGTGGCGATCTCATCCAGCCGCACCTGCGCGCCCGTGCGGCTCTTGGCCACCGGCATCGCCCGCAGCTCGTCCACGCTCCGGAACTGCCCGAGCGAGCGCACCGTCAGCTCGTTGGGCCCCAGCTGCAACCGGCCCGCCGGCAGGTTCAGGTTCTCCGCGCCAATGCGCTGGGAAATCTCCACCGGCGCCACGCCCACCGCCCGGGCCTTGTCCAGGTCGATGTCCACCTGGATCTCCCGCACGTCGCCGCCCGTGACGCGCACCTCGGCCGCGCCCTCCAGCTGCGCCAGCGCCGGTTTGATGCGGTCATCGATGAGCTTGCGCAGCGCCTGCGAGGACATCTGCGCGGACACCGCGTAGGTGAGGATGGGCGTGGCCGAGATGTCCACGCGGCTCACCACCGGCGCGTCCGCGTCGTTGGGCAGCTTGTTGGCCACGTTGGCCACCTTGTCGCGCACCTCCTGCACCGCGGCGTTCAGGTCCGTGGCCAGCGTGAACTGCACCGCCACCGTGCCCAGGTTCTCGCGGCTCCAGGAGTGGATCTTGTCCACGCCGCTGATGCCGGCCACCGAGTCCTCGATGGGCTTGATGACCTGGGTCTCGATCTCGCCCGGGCCCGCGCCGCGGTACACGGTGTTGACCATGACGAAGGGGAAGGACACGTCCGGGTACAGGTCCGTACCCAGGCGCTTGAGCCCCATCACCCCCAGGACGATGAGGCACAAGGACATCATGGCCGTGAACACCGGCCTGCGAATGGAGACGTCACTCAGGAACATGGGAGGCTCGCGGAGCTGCGAGGAGACAGAGGGAGGTGGCCTACTTCACGGAGACCTGGGTTCCGTCCTGTACGCCCGCCGTGGGGTAGTCGATGACCTTGTTCAGCGCCGTGGCGGCCTTCACCACCACCTCTTGGGCCCGGCGCTCGATGACCTGCACGTCCACCCGGTGCGCCTGGCCCGAGGGCGCCACCACGAAGACATGGTCCCCATTGGCCGAGGACAGCGCCGAGGACGGGAGCACCTGCATGTCCTGCTGCTCGCCCATGGACAGCACCGCCCGCGCCAGCGTGTGCGCCACGAAGCGGCCCTCCGAGTTGGGCACGGCGATCTCCACGGGGATGCGCCGGGTGGCCGGATCCGCCGAGGGCAGGATGACGCTCACCACCGCCGCGTCCGTGGAGGAGGAGCCACCGATGGCCTCCACGCGCACCTTGCTGCCCGGCTTGAGGTTGGCGCGCGCCGACTGCGCCACCGTCGTCTTGAGGATGAGCGTGTCCAGCGCCTCCAGGGTGAAGAGCGGCACGCCCGGGGCCACCGTGGCGCCCGTCTGATCCGGCGCGTCGATGACGGTGCCGGCGAAGGGCGCCTTCAGCTCGTGGCGGCGGCGGGCGGCTCGGGCCTGCGCGAGCTGCGCCTGCGCGGCCAGCAGCTGCGCCTTCGCCTGCTGCGAGGTGGTGGCGGCCGTGCGGTTCTGCAGATCGCTCACGCCACCCTGCTCCTGGAGCTTCGCGTTGCGGCCGGCCACGTCCTCGGCCATGGCGGCACCGGCCTCGGCGGCGGCCACCGCGGCCTCCGCCTGCGCCACCTGGGCATCGGAGATCTCCGGGTTCAGCGTGGCGATGACCTGGCCCTTCTTCACCAGCTGCCCCTTCTTCACCAGCACCGACTCCAGCCGGCCTCCCACCTCGAAGCCCACCTGGAGCGCCTGGGCCGGGTAGAGCGAGCCCGTCACCTCCTCGCTCGGCGTGGCCTGCGTGGTGCGGGACTCGATGAGCTTCACCACCGGCACGGGCGCGGTGGAGGCGGCCGGAGCCGGAGCCGCGGCGGCATCCGCCTTCTCGCAGGCGGACAGCCAGAGCGACGCGGCCAGCACCCCGGTGGCGGCGAGCACGCGAGCAACGGACGGCGTCCTGGTGGGCTTCATGGTTTCCTCGGAGTGCGGCGAGTGGGGGCCCGGGCCGAACCCTGGCGCGGGGAAGTACGAGAAGACACGGCGCGAGGCAGGCGCACCGGAGCAGGCTCCGAATCCCGGCCCATCACGCCCTCACGGAAGATCCTCTGGAGATCGCTCGCCCAGCTGGCCAGGTCCGGCTTCTCCCGCATGCGGCTCATCTGCTGGACCAGCAGCGAGTAGGCGCCGACGATGACGGTGCCGAACAGCGTCGGGGACACATCCGCGCGGCTGGCCTTCGAGCCGCTCAGCCGCCGGAAGTCCGTGGCGACGCGCTCCACCTCCGCGTCCACCATCACCGAGAACAGGGACTCGAAGTCCGTGCCCTGGCTGCCGCGCAGCAGCACGTGCATCACGTCGCGGTAGTCCCACATCAGCTCGAGCGCGCGCAGATCCAGCTCCGTCTCCAGCTGCACCAGCCGCTCATAGCGCTCGGAGCGCGAGGCGAGCTCCTTCGCGTTCAGGTGGCCGTGCTCGGCGTAGAAGCGCTCCATCTGCTCCAAGCGCTCCTGGCCGAGCACGTCGAGCCGCTCCTTCACCGTGCCCACCACCTCGCCGAACAGCGCCTCCTTGGAGGAGAAGTGCAGGTAGAAGGCGCCCTTGGACAGGCCGCACGCGGCGGTGATGTCCTCGATGCGAGCCCCGCGCAGGCCCTTCTTCACGAACTCCGCCCGGGCGGCGGAGATCAGCGAGGCTCGGGCATTCGGATCAGCAGGGCGCGGCATGGCGGGCCCGTCACTAACCCGCCAGTCAGGAATGGGCCAGGAATTTCTGAATCACGGGTCAGTGACCCACGGGTCAGGCTTATCGGACAGTCCAGCCCAGCCCCCGAGGCGGCGCATAACCCCGCGAAAAGAGAGGGGCCGTCATCCCGGCTTCGGGAGGTTCTCGAGGGCCGAGCACAGCGGGCAGGGGGTGGGGGTGTGGGGCGTGTCGCGGCGGTGCGCGTCCAGCAGCGCGCGGGAGACCTCGGCCAGCTCGCGGCGCACCTCGCGGCGGGCGCCCTTCACCCGGGCAATGCGCAGGTCGTCAAAGCGGGTGGTCTGGTGGCGCAGCCAGGCGATCACCGCGGCCTCGGCGCGGCGCTCCACGGGGATGCGCTCGGTGCGCGCCACGGTGCCGCTGCCCACGGGGGCCGCGTGCGCCGTCACCACCACGGCCAGCCGCTTGGCGTGCGCGGTGAAGGTGGGCGCGAAGGCGAGGAAGCGCAGCACGGCGTTGGCGAAGTCCACCTCGTACTCGGCCTGCTCGCGCTCGCGGCGGGCCTGATCCGAGGCGCGGCGCTTCGCATAGGCGGGAGTGGCGCGCTCCACCTCGAGCTCCGCCCGGGCGGCGGTGATGTGAGCCTCGGGGGCCCAGACGCCCCGGGAGAACGTCTTGCGGCCCTTCTTCTCCACCACTGTCCAGGTAGGCCCGGCGGCCTTCACGCGGCGGGTGAGCCCCGCATCACCAGGAGGCAACAGCGCCCAGCCGACGGGCGGAGTGAGGAGGGTGCCATCCGGCGCGCGCACGCGCCGCGGATCCGAGGTGGGAGCGACAGTCAGGGAGTCAGGCATGGGACAAGAGCGCGGCTGCATAGCGCACCCGGAGTCAGTCGGGGAAGCACGGGGGCGTCGCAACCTGATAAATGGCCGCCACGCTCGCGCCCGCGTACCCTCTCCTGACCCAGCCGCCATGTCCCTCCTCAGGCTCACCTTCCTTGGCA
>NZ_JBJMQP010000253.1:0-3979 GCF_045802625.1 Hyalangium sp.
ACGGCTGGGGACAGCGGCACGGCCACGGCTGGGGACAGCGGCACGGCCACGGCTGGGGACAGCGGCACGGCCACGGCTGGGGACAGCGGCACGGCCACGGCTGGGTACAGAGGCACGGCCACGGCTGGGGACAGCGGCACCGTGCAGATCAGGTGGTGGGACGGTGCTGTCGAGCGCTGGCGGATCGTCACCGGCTACATCGGCGAAGACGGCCTCGAGCCGGGCGTTAAGTATCGCCTGGACGCTGGCGGCCGTCTCGTTCGCGCTGACGTCACCGCAACCACCTAGCCCGCGTTGAGCTGGAGGCGAGTGAGCGGTCGGCGCTCGCCTCCAGCTCCGCGGCCCCATCGGGAGGCCAGCAATGCACTGTCCAGTCTGCTTTTCCATCAAGACCTCGGTAAGCCGTACCCTCCGCGCAGGCAGCGTCGTGGTCAGAATGCGCGACTGTGAATGCGGCGCGAATTGGCAGTCGGAGGAGAAGATCGTCAAGCGCTCCGTGCAGTCGGCCAAGCCAGGTGATGGATTCGGCCGTATCTCCATTGCGCCCGCGATCAAGGCCTTCGTCACGCAGCGCGACGGAGACGTTTGTAGGTACTGCGGCGGACCTGCCAAGGGCGGCATTGACCACGTCGTGCCACTCGCTGCGCGGGTGCCGCTGGGCATTGCGCGAGATGAGGAGCTCGCCCGTCGGACCTCTGCTGAGAATCTCGCCTCGTGCTGCCTTCCGTGCAATCTGCGCAAGGGATCGGAGCACGACGGCCGCCAGCAGAAGCGCTTCTACGATCGACCAAAACGCCACCTGGCCGCTACCGGTGGCACTAATAGCGCACCGGTAGCACCCGCAAAGGCGACTCGCACTAATGAAATTGCGGACTTAGACGTCGGCTCTAGCGATAGCCTCGCCCGTGGGGAGGGTTTGGGTGGGGTCTCTCAGTCCGGTCTGCTCTTTCCGATCTCTGCATCCGGCCCTTCTCAGCCCTCCGATCCGGATCGTCCCGAACGGAAGCCGAAGAGATCAACCGCGCGCGCGACGGGAGAGACCGACGCGTTCCTGGCGTTCTGGGCAGAGCAGCTGCGCAAGGTCGCCAAGGTCAACGCGCTCAAGGCATGGCACAAGCAAGGCTGCGAGGAGATCGCGCCCGCGGTGCTCGCCGGCTGGCGTGCGCAGCTCCCGACGATGCGGGCGCGCGAGCTCGAGAAGGTGCCTCACCCGGCCTCGTGGCTGAACGGCAGGCGCTGGCAGGACGTGCTCGAGGTGCCGCAGGGCCAGGGCGCGAAGGGCGCGGCGCCGAGCTCGCCCTATTGCGCCTGGCATCGCGACGGCGCGAAGTCGCGCATTGCGAGCCGCTTCCCGGACCCTGCGTGCCCTGATTGCAAGACGCACGCGGCGCGGGCTGCTGCGCGCTCCAGCGAGCCGGCGGGGTTCGAGATGCCGAAGTGGATGGAGCCGAGCCATGGGTGATCTGACGCCCAGGGAAGACCCTCGCAAGCGGGTGCACTGGTACGAGCGGATGGTCCAGAAGTACCCCCGCCTCGCCGCCTTCGACGCGCAGGGAGTGAGCCGGCCGACGGGACCGCCAACGAAACCGCCGCGCGGCCCCATCTCGCAGGACGAGCTGCTCGCGGGTCTGGCCGAGAACATCCGCGAGACCGCGGTGGAGCTCGGCTACTGGCAGGAGCAGCTCCGGGAGTTCCGGCAATGGTCGGTGTCGGGGGGGCCTGGCTCGGAGGAAGCCTGGGAGTCGGACCTGCTCGGCGGGCTCGTGTCTCGGTACATCGCAGAGCAACGGCATTGGCGGGGTTACCTCGAACGGGAGAGGCAACGGGGCCGCCAACAACAGCAAGGAGCGCAGAGATGATCATCAACCGGGACACCTATTCATTGCACAGCCTCTTCGGGCCACGCCTCGACCGGACGCTCGTCCGCTTCAGGCGCATCACGGGGCTCGACCTGCGCGCCTACGAGACGTGGCGCTCCCCGCTGCGCCAGGAGGCGGAGTACGAGCTCGGGCGGACGAAGCTCGGGCCGCGTCCCTCAGCCGAGCGCCCAATGGGCGGTTGTGTGACCTGGGCGAAGCCCTGGCACTCGCTGCACCAATTCGGCCTGGCGGCTGACCTGGTCTTCTTCGTCGATGGCAAGTGGAGCTGGGAGGAGCCGGAGCCCGGGGCGTACGCAAGGCTGCACGCCATTGCAAAGAAGGAGGGGCTCACCCCGCTCTACAACCGCAAAGGCCAGCTCATCGAGCAGGGGCACCTCCAGCTCGCGAGCGTGACCGCGGACGAGCTGCTCGCGGGCTGCAACTACGACGACACCGACGCGTGGTCGGACCAGCTCATGGCGTATTTGCACGATTGGGCGGCGGCCGGCAACAGCGGCGGCCCTCCTGCTCCCATCCAGCGGCCCGAAGCGCTCGCGGAGGCGTCGTGAACCTCTTGACGCTGGTCAGGAGCTGGCTCGGCCGCAGCAATGGCGCGCCCCGGCTCATCCTCGGCAGCAACGCTGCCTGGTGGCCCAAAGACGATCTCCCGCTGAACCTCTGGGTGGATTGGGGGCTTTCGAGCGAAGCGCGCCCGGCGCAGCTCTTCGCGGCGGTGCTCTCCTTGGGACGCGGGAATTTCCTCTGGCCCGTCGACCTGCAGGCGGAGACGCGCAATGCGTTCTTCGCGAACCGGGCGACGTTCCGAAGCGCCGTAGTGATCCAACCGTACACGGTCACCTCGGCGCCCGGGCGATTCACGTGCACGACGGACATCCGCTTCGACCGCACGAGCGGCGAGATGCACAACGCCCTGGTGGAGTGGAACCTCTACCCCGGGGACGACGTGGGCAACGTGGCGCGGCTCACCCACGAGCTCGGGCATTGCCTGGGCCTCGGGCATTGCGACGGTACCGTGATGCAGGAGCGGGTCAGCGATTGGACGGGGCTCCGCGGGTTCAATGCGGAGCAGGTGAAGTACCTCAATGGCCTTCGGGCCTGAACGGAGAGACACGATGGCAACGAAGGCGAAAACCAAGACGAAGCGCCCGGCGAAGACGGCGCGCGCGACCGGAAATATCCATGACCGAGAGTACGAGGCTTTTCTCACCTCATTGAGTTTCAGCATTGGTACGAGCGCTGGGGCTGGGCCTATATTCCAGACTGATGTGGACCCTGAGGCGCTGTGGAAGGCGTATCTACGGGCATTTGCCCCGGCCGATTGGAAGTTTCACGACTGCAGCGCGTGTCGCGGGTTCATCAAGCGTTTCGGAGGCCTGGTCACCATCGGCGAGGATGGGCGGGCGACGCCGCTCGTGTGGATGAGGGGCGTGCCGAAGGAGTACGAGCCCGCATTCGCAGCGGCTCGCAAGTGCGTGTCGAGGGCGGCCGTGAAGGGCGTCTTCTATTCGAAGGAGCACGTCCTGGGGACGCCGACCACGGGCATCTGGCGGCACATGGCGGCCCTTGCCCCCGGCGGCACCGTCGCACCCCACGCGGGACCCAAGATGGCCGAAAAGCGCGAGGACTTCACCAACGTCCTCCGTGCGCTGGAGGAGTTCCCGCTCAAGCTGGTGGAACGCGCAATCGAGGTGCTCGACACGGCGGTCCTCTATCGAGGCGAGAAGGTTCTCGGGCAGGCGATCTTCCTGCGCGACCTCCACGTGGCACGTCGAGACGCTGGGTTCTCGCACCTGCGAGAGAACCTCACGTGGCGAGCCATTGCGAACGCCCCGGCTGGTTTCTGCCACCCTCGGTCGTCCATGATCGGAACCCTCCTGGAAGACCTCGCCAGCGGCGCGAGTGTCGAGAGCGCGAAGGCGCGCTTCGAGGCGAAGATGGACCCGCTGAAGTACCTGCGCCCGACGGTTGTCCCGTCGGCGCAGAACGTCATGCGGGCTGAGAAGCTGGTCGAGGAGCTCGGCATTGCCCGCGCCCTCGAGCGACGCTTCGCCCGCCTTGACGAGGTAGAGGCCTTGTGGAGCGCGCCCGTACCCGCCCGG
>NZ_JBJMQP010000254.1:0-30027 GCF_045802625.1 Hyalangium sp.
CGAGTGCAGCGCCCGTCGGCTGAACCCCATCACCCGCGCCACGCTCGACACACTCTGCCCTTCTATCACCTGCAAGATGGCCAGAAGTCGGCGCGCCAACCGTGCATCCTTCGTACGCTGCATGGCGCGCCGAACTCGCTCCCGCTCGGCGCGCGACCACTCCCTACGCCCCATACCCTCACCTTGCCCTGAGCCTTCGCCCTATAGGTGCTCACGCTGAAGTGGGTGTGCAAGAACTTCTGCGGACCTACTTAGACGCCGGCCACGAGCCCCAGCACTCGCCACGAGGCGCGCGTCGACGTGTCCCGCGTCCGGCCCGCCTGGACGCACCACGAGGACGTGTCCGATGCGTCTGGCCTGGATGCTCACCACGAGGCCCACGTCGACGTGTCCGACGTGTCCGCTCACCGTCTTGGAGATTCGCCCGGCTTCTCCCAAGCCTTGATGCTCTCCAGGCGCCGCCATCCTGGCACCGGGCAGGAACGTTTTTCCGGCTTGGTCCCGGGGCAGTCCGGGGACCAAAAAAGGACCAAATCGAGTGGACGCGTGCGGACGCGTGCGGACGCTTAGAGGGGTCGATTTTCAGAGGGAAACCGAGGGAAGCGCCATTTTTCAGAGCGGGCCGTTTACCCCCCTTCACGGCTTCGATTCCCGCCGCCTCCATCCCGAGAAGCCCAGCAATCTTAACGGGTTGCTGGGTTTTTCTTTGTCCTCCTTTTCATCATGTGCCCTCAGTGTGCCCCTCTGGCGTCTCTAGCCCTGAGCGGCGCGCGGCTGGGGCATGGGACGATCCATTTCCTGGACCGCGCTCTCCCGTGCCTCGGGTGACAGATGCGCGTACCGCATGGTCATCTCGATGGTGGCGTGCCCCATCAACTCCTGAATGACCTTGAGGGCCACGCCCCGCATCGCGAGGTGGCTGCCGTAGGTGTGGCGTAGGTCGTGCCAGCTGGGCGGTGCAGGCCAGCCTGGATCTCGATGCACGGGTGAGTGTACCCGTGCACTACGGCACCTTCATCCTCGGGGATGACGGCCAGGGGGAGGCCGTCACGGACTTGCACAGTGCCCTCAAGGCCCTGCCCGAGCCCCGGCCGGAGTTCTGGGTGCTCGGCTTCGACGAGGGCCGTGACGTGCCGTAACTCAGTGCCCACCCACGAAGGGTATGCGCTTGGCTGCGCGATACCGTGCGCGCGGGCAAGCTACAAGCGCTGCAGGAGTTCGATCTTCACCTCGGCTCGGGTGCCGAACAGTGTCTTCGCTCCAGACGCGAAGATGGGCTAGGCTCACGGCTCCATGGGTCGGCCCTTTGTCGTGCTTGCTGCGCTCCCCGAAGAAGCGGATGCGGTTCTGCGCCTCATGCATTCACGACCCATGGATGCTACCCCGCCCACCTTCAGGGTCTGTCGCCACATCCATCTTCGCGACCACGACCCCCACCAGCGCTACCCAGGTATCCTGGCGCAGTTCGAGGGTGCTGGGCGCATGTATGCGGCCGTCGCGACGGCCTACGCCATCACCGCGTGGGATCCACAATTCCTCTTGATCGTTGGGACGGCGGGCGGGTTTGAGAGCCAGAGCGTGCGCCTGGGCGACATCATCGTGGCGACGGAGGTCTTCGACTACGAGTTTCAGAGACTCGGCGAGGGCCAACCCGTGATTCGTTGGGTCAAGTCTCACCCCGACGAGGGCTTGCTCAAGCTTGCGCGGAAGGTCGCCTCATCGCACGCCCCCCTTCTCAAGGATGCTTTGGGCACCAGCCCCCGTGTCCGCTTCGGCCCCGTCCTCAGCGGAGACAAGGTGATCGCTTCTCAAGACGCCATCGAGCGATTGCTCTCCTTCAACAACACAGCGCTGGGTGTCGAAATGGAGGGCGCGGGCGTCGCGTTCGCTGCTCGCCAGCAACTCAGGCCTGTGCCTTTCTTGATGGTGCGGGGTGTCGCTGACTATGCGGACGAGCGTAAGCACGAGCACTCCAGGCATTGGAGTAAGGCCGCCTGTGAGTCAGTCGCTCGCTTCATCGTCGTGCTCTTGAAGTCCTGGGCCCAGCAGGCCGAGGAAGCAAAGGCGGATAGAAAATGAGCACCACCACGAAAGAGCGCCAGGACGCCATCAGCATCATCAAGGGTCACCGCAAGAGCGTGCTGGAGAAGCTCCGGGACAAGGAAGCCTGGTCGCTCACCGATGATCTGTGGTCGTTCGCCCGCGAGGAGTACGAACAGCAGTTGGCATTCCAGTCTCTGGTGGAGAACTACATCAAGCTTGCCACCCCGCCGCGGCCCCTCTGCCTGGCTGTCTTCGGTCCCCCCGGAAGCGGCAAATCCTTCCTGGTGAAGGACATCTGCAAACATCTCAAGACGGATCAGCACGACAAGAGTCAGGAACTAAAAGTCGCCGAGGTGAACCTCACCGAGCTCGCCTCAACGGCTGATCTCATCCGGGCCATCAGGGCCGTGCGGCTCGACATGGACGGCCGCTCCGTGCCCGTGATCTTCTTCGACGAGTTCGACGCTCCGCTAGCAGGGGTTCCCCTGGGCTGGCTGAGCCGGTTCCTGGCGCCGATGCAGGATGGCAAGTTGGTCGACGCGGGAGAGCGGTTCGAGCTCAAGCGCGCGATCTACATCTTTGCTGGGGGAACCGCTTCCCGGATGGAGGACTTCGGCCGAGCTGCAGGTGCCCGGTTTCGAGAAGCCAAAGGGCCTGACTTTGTCAGCCGTCTTCGTGGCTACGTGGACGTGCGGGGCCCAAACGATCCGAAGGGCACCATGCTTCGCAGAGCGCTCCTCATCGAGTCTGCTCTCAAGAGAGTCCGGCAAGCCCGTACAGGCGAAGTGCCCCAGAAGGGCAAGGAACCCCCGGCTCAACCCATCTCCGATGAACTGATCGAGGCGATGCTCGACGCCGGACGCTTCCGCCATGGTTCGCGGTCCATCGAGGCGATCATCGAGATGGCAGCCGCCAAGGCCAGCGCGGACGAGCCATTGACCCGCGAACACCTCCCGCCTCCGCATGTGCTCAACGTTCATCGCGATCTCGGAGAACTCGATCCGTTCAGCATCAATGGGTTGATTGGCCTGAGCGCGGGCGATTCCGAGAGCCAGGCCCCCCCAGGGGTTCCGCAGGATGCCTGGAAGGAGGTCGCCGTCAACGTCGTGGAACGGCTGTGGAAGATCGGCGCCGTGGTGGGTTACGGGGGAAAATGGAATGACAACCCCCTGATGAAGGAGCTGGTGGAGAGACTCGCGAATAAAAAAGAAGTTCTCGTCGAGGCGCCTTCGAAGCTGGCTTCGTCGGAAGAGAACCGCCCCAAGGTCAGGCTGGAGGTCTTTGCGAGAGAGCAGCCTGACGCTCTGGTTCCCAAGGTCATCGGCCTGAGTGAGGTCCCTGTACCGGCCTACTGGAGCTCGCTGCCCCAGGGTTCCTTTCTGGCGCGAGCCGCGACCACCTTCCGGATGCGGTGGATGATGTCGTGTCGCTGCGTGGCGCGCGTGTTCATCGCTGGCAAGTTGTCCGGGTACAGCGGGCGAATGCCCGGCATCCTGGAAGAGACGATGCTGGCCTTAGCCCTGAACCAGCCGCTCTATGTGATTGGTGGCTTTGGGGGAAGCGCTCAGGTGGTGGGCGAGCTGCTAGGCCTTTCCAAGGCATGGCCACCGGACGGCCGGAGCGTTGGCTCCTTTGGCAGGAAAGTGGTCGAGGATGCCAACAAGGACCGAACTGTTACGCAGGCGTCGGGTCTCTTCCGCCCAGCGGGGGTTCCGGACCTCCCTCTGACGTTCACGGAGGCAATGACGTTTGTCACGGGGTACTCCATCGGTGGGCCCAAGTGGCCGCCCAACGGCCTCTCGCTGGATGAAAATCGGGAGTTGTTCTTCACGCCGGATCAGGATCGAATCGTCGAGTTGGTACTGAACGGGCTCACTCGTCGCTTCCAAGGTTGAACCCGTCGGACAGTCAGACCGTCGACCTGCCCCTCCCCAGGTCCACCTCGCCAGGGCACACGCTACTCTCATCCTCCTACGGACCTCTCGTAAGCCTTGGGAGACCGCGGAACTCAGGCCGCTCGCGTCCAAGCAGATTGACGCTGTTGGGCTGCATGTGCCCCTAGTGTGCCCTGAGGTGGACCCCATCGTTAGGACCAGTTTCGGGGCCCCGCTATTTGCATCCCAGCCGACGGTGAGAGTGTGTTGATACGTCGTCGAGGTCGTCGTTGTCGAGGGGGCCTGGGGGAGACTGGCAACCTGTGGAGAACTGTGGAGAGCTGTGGAGTCACGCGGCCAGGAGAAGTTGGCCCGTGCGGTACACCTGCATGGGAGTGCTGTAGCCCAGCGCCTGGTGGGGCCGCCGGTGGTTGTAGAAGTGCAGCCACCTGCTGATGCCGGCCCACGCCTCGTGCACGTTGGCGTAGGGGCGCGCATATACCTCCTCGTACTTGAGCGAGCGCCACAGCCGCTCGACGAAGATGTTGTCCTGGTAGCGCCCCTTGCCGTCCATGCTCACGAGCACCTCGTGCGCCAAGAGCACCGCGACGAACTCCACCGCGGTGAACTGCGCCCCCGGGTCCGAGTTGAAGATATCGGGCGGCCCGTGGTGCAGCAGCGCCTCGTGGAGCGCCTCGAGGCAGAAGGACACCTCCATGGAGTTGGACAGCCTGTAGGCCAGCACCGCCCGGCTGAACCCGTCCATGATGACCACCAAGTAGGCCCAGCCCCGCTCCAGGGGGATGTAGGTGATGTCAGTGGCCCACACTTGGTTGGGCCGAACAACCTCCACGCGGCGCAGCAGGTAGGGGAACACCGGGTTCTCCGAGTGGGGGCGGCTCGTGTTGGGTCCGGGGCCATGCCCTCCAACCTCATCAGGCGCATCAGCCGCTGCACCCGCTTGCGATTCACCGTGAGCCCGGCCTGCCGGAGCATCACCCTCATACGCCGGCTGCCGTAGAAGGGCTGCTCCAGGTAGAGCGCGTCGATGCGGCGCATCAGCTCCAGTTCCTCCGCGTCCACCTCCACCGGCTCGTAGTACAGGCCCGAGCGTGCCACCTGCAGCAGGGCACACTGCTGGCGCATTGATAGCTCGTCGGCTCCGGGCTGCAACATCGCTCGTCGCTCGTTCGACGGGAGCGCGGCAGCCCGCGAGCTAAAAAATCTCGCTCCACCGTCAGCTCGCCGATCTTCTTGAGCAGTTCGTCCTGGACGCGCTCGGTCTCCTGGCTGCTGTCGCGCGTGAAGGCCGAGGCCGCCTTCTCCAGCAGCAGCTTCTTCCACTGGCCCACCAGCCCCGGGTGCACTCCGAACTTCTTGCCCAGCTGCGTCAGGCTCTCCCGCTCCTGCATCGCCGCCAGTGCTACCCGTGCCTTGAACGCTGGGTCAAACCGCTTCCGGTTTCTCTGCGTCATGCCGTGCTCCTACGGTGGAGTCGGCCGGAAATCCAAATAACGGGGTGGTCCGAAAAACGGGGTCCACTTCACCCCTCCAGCGGGGAATTGAACGGGACGAGACGGGACAAGACGGGACGGAGCGGGGGAACGATCCGATGTGAGATCAAGGCGTTAGCCGGTAACAGCGCGACCTGCTTAGGGTTTTGCTTCCGCCTCGTTACGGGTTCGATTCCCGCCGCCTTCACCAGCAGTATCGATCCGGCGGTAGCGGTCCAGCCGGTTCCGACCGCTTCAGAAGCGCCCCCCACCGGTCCTGAACGTTCAGAGGCGCCACCCCACCCGGTTCTAAACGTTTAGAAGTGCCCCCCCTGCTCCGACGGAATCAGGCAAGGCGCTCTACCGCACAGCCGGATCATTCCACACCGCCTTGCAGCGGGAGGGCGCAACGCCAACGGCCCAGGCCTCCTGCCGCGTCGCTTTTCCGGACCCGATGTGTCGGGTTGGATTTCAGGGATTCTTCACGGGCTCAGAAGTGGGAGGATGCTTGCGCCCGAGTGGGATGAAGGGCTCATAACAGACACCTTTGAACATCTTGCCCCCGAGTTCCTGGCACTTCTCGGGCTCCCACGAGATGGGGGTCCAGCATCCGCCGTTGAGGATCACCATCGCCTTGCTGGGGCACCGCCCCTTCTCATCGGGCCGTGCCTGTCCAGGTTGCGGCTCGGGCAGAGCGTCCTTCATCCCCTCTGGTGGAGCGCCCGAGCTCGGCTTGTCCAGCGAGGTGCGCGCGGCGTCCTCGCCAAGCCCGGAGGTGCCTGCCTCCGCGGAGCCGGGCCTCGCGGGCTCGGTGCGCGCCACGGAGGGCCGCTCCAGAAGCTCGTGGGCCACGGTCCTTCCCACCCCGACGGCCAGTGCCAGCCCCACCGCCACCGCCGTCAGCCAGCGCCCTGCACGCCTGCGAAGCGCTCGGCTTCCGGAGGGCCGCCGCGAGGAGCCCTCGGGCGAAGCCAGCTCCCGCGCCAGTTGCGCCGCGCTGCCGCGCTGCTCGGGGGGCACCGAGAGCAGGCGCAGGGTGAGGTTGCGCAGGGAAGGCTCCACCCAGGAGCCGCTCACCAGCGCCCGCGGCATTCTCACTCTTTCCACATGCCAGGTCCCCTCCTCGTCCCGGAACGGCTCGTACAGCTCCGGGTACTCGCCCGTCAGCAGCCGGCACGCCGTCACTCCCAGGGCGTACAGATCATCCGCCGCACAGGGCTGGTAGCGCGCCGTGGTGCCGCCGTGGTGCTGGAGCTCGAACAGCCAGGCCTGGGGCGAGCGGTAGAGCGGCGTGCCCGCGAAGCCCATGGCAGGGGTGAGCGGGGCGGCGCCTGGGTAGAGGCCCGAGCCGAAGTCCATGAGCAGAGCCCGGTCATCCGAGCGGCGCACCAGCACATTGTCGCCCTTCAAGTCGCGATGGACGGCCCCCCGCGCATGGACGATGGCCAGCGCCTGCGCGAGCTGTCCCAGCCAGCGCCTCACCCGCGCGGGCTCCAGCGGGTGCAACCGCGCCTGCGCATACAAGGGCGTGCCGTCCACCCACTGAAGCACCAGGAAGGGGTGGCGCGTGCCCGAGGCAGACTCCCAGCAGCCCTGCTCCACCAGCCGAGGAATGCTGGGGTCGTGGCAGCCAGACAGCAGCGCCGCCTCGCGTGCGAAGCGCGGGTCCTCCGGCAGCAGAGCCAACTTCAGGGCCACAGGCCAGCCGTGCTCGTCGTGCCGGGGCACCGCGCGGTAGACGGCGCCGTGGGCTCCGCCACCGGCCCAGCCCTGAATGCGCCAGGCTCCCACCTCCGTGCCGGGCGGCAGCACACCCGGGTGAAGCGGCAGCGGGGAGGGGCTGTCCATGGTGGGCCTCGCGGGGGAGCGTATCGCAACGGCGCCCCCGCCCCAAGGTCCGCTACTGCTGGCCCATCAGGAACTGCTGCTCGTCCACCTGGTTCTTCTGCGGGGCCACTTCCTTCGGCTCCGTCCCCTTCTTGAAGAACATGATCTTCATGTTCTTGGACGTCTCGGCGGCGATCTTCCCCGTCTTCACGTCGATGGGCAGCTTCACCAGGTCCATGCTCGGCCAGGGGGCGAACTCGCCCTGGGGCCGGTCCGCGATGGCCTTCTTCATGTACTCCAGCCAGATGGGGAGCGCGGCCCGGCCACCCGTCTCGTAGCGGTTGAGCGGGTGCGGGTTCAAGTCATAGCCCACCCACGCCACCGTCACGAGATCGCGGGTGAAGCCGGAGAACCACGTGTCGAACGAGTCGTTCGTGGTGCCCGTCTTGCCCGCGGCGGGCTTGCCCAGGCGCTGGGCCGGAGCGCCCGTGCCCTCCAGCACCACGCCGCGCATCAGGTGCGTCATGATGAAGCCGGTCTCCGGGGCCATCACCTGGTCGCCCGGCTCGAAGAGGCGCGCGTAGGCGGAGGCCACTCGGTCCTGCAGCGGCGCCCAGGCGTCATCGAACGCGGTGTGGTCCTCCAGCGTGCGCCCGAAGCGGTCCTCGATCTTGCGGATGAAGAAGGTCGGCTTCTTGCGGCCGTAGCGGTTGAAGGTGGAGTACACCTGCGCCAGCTCCACCGGGTACACGCACGAGGAGCCGAGCGCGGCGGAGAAGTCCATGTTCATCGGCGTGGACAGGCCGAGCGTCCGGGCCCACTCGGACATCACCTTGGTGCCCACCGCGCCGAACGTCTTCACCGCGGGGATGTTCATGGAGTTGATGAGCGCGTTGCGCAGCAGCACGTCGCCCACGAACTCCTCGGTGTAGTTCTCCGGCTTCCAGGCCACCTTGGTGTCCGGATCGTGCTCGACGATGGGCGAGTCCACGATGGTGGTGGCCTCCGTCCAGTTGAGCTTCTCGATGGCCGCCGAGTAGACGATGGGCTTGTAGGAGCTGCCCGGCTGACGGCACGCCTGGAAGGCGCGGTTGAACTCGTTGTCGTCGAAGTCGTACCCGCCCACCATCGCGGTGAGGTACTGCCGGTGCGGATCAATGGAGACGAGCGCGCTCTGCGGCTCGGGCTGCTGCTCCAGCCGGAAGAGGGGCGGCCCCTTGTTGGTGGACTTCATGGGCCCCACGTTCTCCACGCCCTGGCCGTGCTTGCCGCCCTCGAGGGGCACCGCCTCGTCGTCGGGGAGGGCGTCAGCCAGCTTCTTGTCCCACTGCTCCTTGTCGTCGGCCAGGTCCTTCTTCAGCACGTGGCGCACGACGATCAGGTCGCCCACGCCGAGGGCCTTCTTCACCGAGGTGATCATCGCCCCCGGCGAGTAGTAGGACTCGGGGTTCACCTTGCGCGCCCAGCGCATGCCGAGCAGCGGCAGCCGGCCGGCGTACGGGCCCACCTGGATGTCGGCGCCCGTGCCGTCCGCGTCGATCTTCGTCACCAGCGCCACGTAGAAGCGGTTGAGGATCAGCTCCTCCTTGCCCATGGCCTTCCTGGCGCGCTCCATGAAGGTCTTGCGGTCGGCCTCCTTCTCCAGGCTCATGAGCGGGCCGCGCCAGCCCTGGCGCTTGTCGAGCACCAGCAGGCCGTTGAGCACCGCCTCCTGCGCGGCGCGCTGGCGCTCGCTGTCCATGGTGGTGAAGACCTTGAGGCCTTGATCCAGCAGCGCCGGGTTGGTGTAGCGGTCCACCACGTCACGGCGGGCCTGCTCGACGAAGTACGGGGCGAACTCGTGGAACACGTCCTCCACCGGGTGGACGATGACGGGCTCGGCGTTGGCCGAGTCATGCTCCGCCTGGGTGATCATGCCCTCCTTCAGCATGCGGCCCAGCACGTACGAGCGGCGGTTCTTGGCCTCCTGCGGGTGCAGGAAGGGCGAGTAGCGGCTGGGCGCCTGCGGCAGTCCGGCAATGAGCGTCATCTCGCCCAGCGTCAAGTCGCGCACGTCCTTGCGGTAGTAGTTCTCCGCGGCGCTCTGCACCCCGTAGCTGTGGTGCCCGAGGAAGACGTTGTTCAGGTAGAGGTAGAGGATCTCCTCCTTCGTCAGCGCCGCCTCCAGGCGCCGGGCGAGGATGGCCTCGCGGATCTTCCGCTTGAGCGTCTTGGCGGTGGACTCCTTGTAGCCCTCGGCGTTGATCAGCACCGCCTTCGCCGTCTGCTGCGTCAGCGTGGAGCCACCTTGCACGCCGCCGCTGCGCAGGCCCAGCTTGGCCGCCGTCGACTTCAGGGCCGCGCGCACCGTGCCCGGCACGTCCACGCCCATGTGGTCGAAGAAGCTCGAGTCCTCGCTGGCGATGAACGCCTGCACCAGCCGCTTGGGGATGCGCTCGTAGGGCACCACCTTGCGCCGCTGGTTGTAGAACTCGCCGGCCAGCACCGCGTCGTCCGTGTACACCTCGCTGACGATGGGCGGCCAGTACTCGTCCACCTTGGGGATGGCCGGCAGGTCCTGTGAGTAGATGTAGTACAGCGCCACGAGGCCCACCGCCGCGGCGGTGGTACCGGTGAGAGCGGCCCAGGCGGCGAACTTGAGGGGGAGGAGCCACCAACGGCCCTTCTTCTCCCCATCGAGGACGAGCTTGGAGCGGCTGCGGTCAATCTTCGGATTGGGTGTGCTCATGACGGTTCCAGCGCAGCTCTTTTGAGTACGTCCTTCAGCTCTGGAGGCAACCTCGCCTCCACCGTCACCTTCCCGCCGTGTTGGGGGTGAGGAAATTCGATGCGCTCGGCGTGCAGGAACAAACGTTTCAAACCCCACCGAGCCCGCACGTCCCGGTTGAAGGCAAAGTCACCATACTTCTTGTCCCCCGCAACGGGGTGGCCCACCGCGGCCAGGTGCCTTCTTATCTGATGAGTGCGTCCGGTCTCGATGGCGCAGGAGAGGAGCGCCGCCTCGCTCGACTGCCGGATGACCTTCCACCGGGTGAGCGCCTCTTGCATGTTCACCCCCCGACGGGCCTTGGACTCGGCTGTCTGCTGGTGCTCGGAGAGGGGCAAGTCAATCACGCCCGAGTCCTTGGGCATCTTGCCCTTCACCAGGGTGAGGTAGCGCTTGCGGGAGTGGCCTTCGGTGAAGACCTCGGTGAAATGGACCATGGCGGGGCGGCGCTTGGCCACGAGGATGACACCGGAGGTTTCCCGGTCCAGTCTGTGGGCGGGCGAGGCGGTGAAGTCGTTGCGCACGGCCTTGGGGCCCAGGTAGGCCCGCACATAGTCCACCAGGGTGCCCCCGGTAATGCCGCTGCCGGTGTGGACGGCCATGCCGCTGGGCTTGTCCACGGCCATCATCCAGTCGTCCTCCAGGAGGATGACGAGCTCGGAGGGGTCCACGGGAGGCGGCGGGGGCGGGGGGCGGGGGCCGGAGGGGCTGGGGCCGGTGAGCTGCTGCTCGTCGCCGCGGATGGTGATGACGTCGCCTGGGGCCAGGAGCTGCTCGGGCTGGGCCCGCTTGCCGTTCACGCGCACCTTCTTCACGCGGATCATCTTGAAGAGATGACTGGTGGGCATGGAGGGCAGCCGCTTGCGCAGGTACTTGTCCAGCCGCATGCCCGTACTGTCCTCTTCGATTCGGTACTCGATCATTTGTTTTGCGCCGGGACCAGACCACACGAATAATGGCCGGTCCATGCCGAAGGCTCCCAGTATTGAGAAGCTCCTCCAGAATGGTTCGGCCGAGTGGAACAAACTCCGCAAGGCCGGTCAGGTACCGACCGACCACACCGGCGCCACGTTCACCCAGCTCTTCTCCGCCAACGCGGACTTGTCGGGCTTGGGGCTCGTGGGCTCGGAGTGGGAACGGTGCGACCTCTCCAAGATCAACTTCCGCGATTCGGACCTGTCCAACTCCTATTTCCACGGCGGCCGGTTGCAAGACTGTGACTTCCGCGGCGCGAACCTCGAGGGGGCCACCTTCGAGAAGCTGAAGCTGCTGCGCTGCGACTTCACCGGCGCCAAGGGTCTGGAAGACCTGGAGATGGATGAGGTGGACATGGACCGGGTGGTGGGCCTGGACGGTGAGGAGGCCCCTCCCCCGCCGCCCCCGCCAGCGCAGGGGATTACCGCGTTCACTCGCGAACAGCGGGAGAAGGCGCTGGGCTCGGCCGCGGCGGCGGTGATGGGGCCGGTGGGCGAGGAGCTGCCGCCCTTCAAGCCGCAGGATCCGCCGGGAGCGCTGTTCTTCCGGGCGCTGAAGCGGCTGGCGGCGCCGCCCGTGTGGGTGCTGGACGTGCCGGGGCTGAGGCCGCTGGTGCCGCAGCGGTTGCCGCCGGGCTCGTCGCTGGAGGCCATGTACCGCGAGGCGGTGAAGTCCCGGCTGGAGAACAAGAAGCCGTCGGCGGACCCGGGCGCGGTGGAGCGGGCGCAGAAGTCGCTGCGGATGGGAGGGAAGGACGCCTCGGTGGCGGCCATGTACCTGCGCGAGGTGGGCGTGCTGCCGCTGTTCCGCTTCTCCGCGGCGAAGGTGCTGAAGGACGCGCTGCGGGCCGAGGTGGAGGTGGATGACCTGACGGGCTCGATCGATCCTCGGGTGACGGGCGCGCTGCTGGAGCTGCGGCTGACGCACGAGGTGGTGGAGCACCTGCAGGAGGCGCGGCGGCGGCTGGCGGCGACGCAGCTCTACACGGCGCTGTTGGAGGCGGGCTTCACCCCGGAGAACAACTGGGAGGAGGCGCTGGAGTCGGCGGAGCCGGCGATGGAGCTGGCGCAGCTGGCGACGGCGGAGGACCGCAACGCGCTGTTCGAGGGCTTCCAGGTGTTCGCGGCGCTGCCGGACGAGGCCCGGCTGCGGCGGCTGGCGTACCTGGCCGAGACGGTGACGAACCTGGAGCTGGTGAGCCGGCTGCCGGAGGGGATGGAGCCGCAGTGGCTCACCGGGCCGGAGACGCGCGAGTGCCACGACCGGGAGATGACGTACGTCCAGGCGCTGAGGGCGGCGGATATTCCGGCGAAGGTGCCGGCGCTGGCGAAGGCGGAGCTGGGGGTGCCCGAGGGCGAGGTGCCCGAGGACAGCGAGGACGACTTGTTCGTCCACCTGCGCTGCGACGTGTGCGGCAAGGAGAAGCTGATCGTCCAGTCGCCGGAGTGAGCGTCCTCAGAAGAGCGCGAGCTGCTGGGGCTTGCTCCCCAGCGCTCGCGCGTCGATGCCCTCATCCCGAAGCACCTGCGCCAGCTCCTCCTTGAAGCCGTGGTGGGTGAGGACCTCGCGCGCCCCCGTCTCCTTCACGTACTTCACGAGCGACGGACAATCCGCGTGGTCCGACACCGGGAAGGCCACTTGCGCCCCATAGCGGTACGCCGCGCCCGGATCCAACGCCCAGCCCGTGAGCACCGCCGTCGCTCGCGGCCACAGCCCCGACAGCCCTCCCGTGCGCGACAGGTGCGGCGGGAAGAACACCACCTCCCCCGGCTCCACCCTGCCGTCGAAGCGCCGCACCCGCTCGATGGGCACGCCGAACTCCGCGTAGAGCTGCGTCACCTCGTAGATGGACGCATGCACCGCCAGGCTGAAGCCTCGGCCCGAGAGGTACTTCATCGCCTCCTGGCTCTTGCCCAGCGGGTAGCCGAGCAACACCGGAGTGGCCCCGCGCTCCTGCTGCTGGCGCACCCACGCCTCCACCTGCGCCAGCACCTGCTCCTTCGGAGGGAAGCGGTAGCGCGGATGGCCGAACGTGGCCTCAATCACCAGCGTGTCGCACTCGGCCACCTGCGCGGGCTCGGCCGTCAACGAGGGCACCAGGTTCAAGTCCCCCGTGTAGACGATGCGCTTGCCATCCGAGCGGATGGCGCGGAGCTGGGCACTGCCCAGGATGTGCCCCGCGGGCAGCAGCTCCAGCGTCAGCGAGCCCAGCTCGAAGATCTGGTTGTACGGCACCGCCAGCGGAGCGCCCACGGCCCCCAGCCGGTGCGTCATGAAGCGCAGCGTGGCCGCCGTGGAGATGGTCCGCTCGTGGCGAGCGATGTGGTCCGAGTGGCCATGGCTCACGAAGGACAGGGGCGTCTTGCGCGTCGCATCCAGCGACAGCGGGGTCCCCGTCAGGTGCAGTCCGTTTCGCCTCAGCTCGACACTCATGCGGAAGCTCCCCCTATAGCGCGCGGCCGCCTCCCTGTGTCCCCAATGTAACGCCCCGCCCGCCCGTCGCCCCAGCACCCGAGCAGCCCTGCCTCCCGCTCAGGCCCGCGCCGCCTCTCTCGCGCGCCACCGCTCCCACAAGGCCGAGCCCAGCTCCGAGGCCAGCACGCCCAGGACGATGAGCCCACCGCCCACCCACTCGCGCGCTCCGAGCTTCTCGTACCCGAGCACCACGGAGAAGGCTGCGGCGAACACCGGCTCCAGCGAGTAGATGATGACCGCCCGCACCGCCGAGGTCCGTGCCTGCGCCCAGGTCTGGATGCTCAAGGCCAGGGCGCTCGCGAAGACGCCGCAGAAGAGCGTGGCCCCAATGAAGGAGGGCGTCCACTCCACGTGCACTTGCGTGAAGGGAAGGCACAGCGCGGACAGCAGCGCCACCACCCACAGCTGCACCGCCACCAGCGCTTGCACGCCCTCCTTCGTCGCGAAGCGCTCGGTGAAGACGATGTGGAAGGCGTACGACACGGCACACCCGAACGTCAGCAGATCGCCCGAGGACACCCCCAAGCCCACCTCCGCTCCCGTGAGGTAGTAGAGCCCCACCGCCGAGAGCACCACGCCCACCAGCGAGGACACGCGCGGCACCCGCCGGAACAGCGCCAGCAGCACCACCGGCACCACCAGCACGGACAGCCCGGTGATGAACGCCGAGCGCGAGGGCGTGGTGCGCGTCAGCCCCATCGTCTGCAGCGCGAACCCTCCAAAGAGGAAGAGGCCGAGCACCCCTCCTCGCCGCAGATAGCTCGGGTTGAGCAGCTGGCGCCCGGCCAGCACGCTGAGCACCGCGGCGCCCACCGTGAAGCGCATCGCGAGGAACGAGAAGGGATCGCCATGCCCCAGCGCGTCCTTCACCACCACGAACGTGGTGCCCCACAGCAGCGTGAGGACCATCAACGCGCCGTCGGCCCGGAGCCGGGCCTGGGACTCCGCGCGAGCCGTGGCTTCAGACGTGGCGGGAGCCGTCACCGGACGCGCGCCGTCACGGAATGAAGAAGAAGGTGACGCCGAGGATCGCGTAGACGCCCAGCAGCATCACCCCCTCGAGCCAGTTGGACTCGCCGTCCAGGGCGATCAACGTGACCGCGCCCACGCTCAGGCCGATGCCCAGCACCTCCATGTGGCTGAACTCCAGCGTCATGTGCTGCCCCATGGGGATGGACACCAGCACCAGCACCGGCGCCACGAAGAGCGCGATCTGCTTGGAGGACTCGAAGGCGATGTTGAACGCCAGGTCCATCTTGTTCTTCAGCGACATCATGATCGCCGTGGAGTGCTCGGCCGCGTTGCCCACGATGGCGATGATGATCACACCAATGAAGGTATGGGTGAAGCCGAACGTGGCGATGGCCGCCTCGATGGCGTGCACCAGGAACTCGGCCACCACCACCACGCCCAGCGTGGCGCCCAGCAGGATGACGCTCGCCCCCCTCGGGGTCCAGGGCGGCAGCTCCTCCTCGGTGCCTTGCTCCTCGCCCTCGTACAGGTGCGAGTGCGTCTTGAGCGCGAACAGCAGCGACAGCGCGTAGACGATCAGCAGGATGACCGAGATGGCCACCGACATCGGGAAGATGACCGGATCCGCCTCATGCCGCCGGAAGGCATGGAAGAGATCCGGAATGGACATGGCGGTGAGCGCCAGGAACATCATCGCCGCGCCGGACAGCGCCGCCGTGGTGTTGAACTTCTGCCGCGCGTACTTCAGGCCACCGGCCAGGATCGACGCGCCCAGCACCAGCAGGAGGTTGCCCAGGATGGCGCCGGTGACGGAGGCCTTCACCACCTCCACCTGCCCGGAGCGCAGCGCCGCCAGCGCGACGATGAGCTCCGCCGCGTTGCCGAACGAGGCGTTCATCAGCCCGCCCAGCCCGCTGCCCAGCTTGTGGGCGATCACCTCGGTGGCCTCGCCCATCAGCCGCGCCAGCGGGATCAGCGCCACCGCGCACAGGATGAACGTCCACGTGCCCGGGAAGAAGAAGTGCGAGGCGACCGCCAGCGGAAACGAGATGACCAGCAGCCCCAGGGAGACGCGGTCCACGGTCAACCACGGGTTGTTGGCGTCCTCGGCGGGGTTGGGAGCAGATGCGGCAGGGGTGGGGGAACTCACAAGGAGCCTCTCGGCGAAGCTGGAACGGTGCTTTTGACCCACCCGCCCCCTCTCATGAAATCCTAATGAACGTCAATTCAACTCGCACTCCATGACGACCAGCGGCTTGATTCCTCCCGAGGCGCTCCACTCGGAGTTGACCTGCAGGGTGAGCTCGGTGGACGAGCCCCGGAAGCCCGCCCTTCGGAACGTCCTCAGCGAGGCGAAGTTGTCATCGTCGATGTCCGCGAAGATGCGGTCGGCGCCCTGCCGCCGGGCCTCGTCCATGAGGCAGGTGATGATCTGGAACGCCACGCCCATCCGGCGAGCCCGTGGCGCCACCACCAGCGAGCGCACCCACAGCCCCTCCAGCTGCAGGCCCTCCTGGCGGTAGTCGTCCAGATAGGCAAAGCCGCACAGCCGCCCCTTCTTGTCGAAGGCCCCCACCGCCGCGCCCATCGAGCCGGCCTCGCGCGTCCAGCGCCCCAGCAGCTGCTGGCGCAGGAACGGCGAGGGCACCAGCAGCCGCTCTCCCGCGAAGACCAGGAGCGCGTCGAGATCCTCCGCTCGCAGCAGGCGGACCTCGAGCTCTCCCAGCCACCGCTTCCGCAGCGGGCGGGACCAGCCGGACACGGTGAAGTCCCGAAGCCGGCGGAACACGGCGCGAGCCTTGGGCCGAGACCACAGCCCCGCGAGCAGCCGCTGGCCCAGAAAGAGCGTGGGGCGAGACACGCGAGGCAGCGGCAGGAGCAAGGAGCCTCTCCTCAGCGCGGTGATGCGCCCGAGCGGCAGGCCCTCTGGATCCTTCTTCCCTCCGAGCAGCGGGGCCGTCACCAGCGGCTGGGTGGAGACCACCACATGCGCGACGAGCTGGCGCCGCACCTTCATGAGCGCTACATCCCCTCGGGCGAGCCCCTCCGCCTCGCACCGCAGCACCCGGACCGAGTCTCCGCTGCGCAGCAGGGGATAGAGGCTCCGCCCCGCGCCTCGCAGCCAGAGCTGGCGGCCTGTGGGCGTGGCCTCGACCAGGGCCACGAGATCCATGGGGTGCCTACTGGCCATCGAGCCACCCTCTCACGAAGCCGGCCGCGGCCTCATGCTTGCGGAAGACGAAGCGCCGAAGCGCCACGTGCTCGGTGATGCGCGCCAGGCGCTGGAGGATGTCTCCGGGCGAAGCCTCCCCGGGCAACGGCCGGAACACCTGCCCCATCAGCGCCGCGATGGCCTCCTGGGGTGTCACGGGCTCCATCCGCTCCTCCGGGCCTTTGGCGAGCAGGAGCACCGCCGCCAGCCGCGCCCGGGCCCGGGACGACGGGAGATCCAGCTCCGAGCAGAACGGGCTGCCCTCCACCCTCCCCTCTGGATAGAGCGCCACCACCTCATCCGAGAGCACCTCCGCCGCCGCGGCCTGGGCGCACAGCCGGGTGAAGGTGGACTTGCCCGCCCCGCTCGGCCCGATGGCGACCACGCCTCGCCCCTGGAAGGCCACGCCCGCAGCGTGCAGCAGCAGCCCGCCCTGCCGCAGCGTCGCCAGTTGCATCCCCACGCGCAGGGCCAGCTCGGTGTCGAGCTCCGCTCGCGGCGGCTCCACGCACACCACCTCTCCTTCCACCCGGAAGCGAGGCCCGGAGGGCTGGCGCGGATCCAGCGGCGCCCCCTGCCCCGAGGGCACCGTCCCGCTCCGCAGCACCAGGCGAGGAGCGCCCTGCTGGGTGGCCGCGAAGGGAGCCAGCGTGCACCGCTCGCCTGCTCGGGTCAGGAGCTCCTCATCCACCCCTACGCTCCAGTCCCCGAAGCGCAGCAGCCGCATCCCAGCCCCCGCCTACAAGCAGTTCGGGGGGTTCTCGGGATCGACGAAGCAGCTCGGCTGGAAGAGATCCGGAGCCAGAATGCGCTCCGAGCGCACCTGCGGAGGCAGGTAGGGCTTCTTCTTCCCAGCTTTCTTGGGCTGCTCCGTCGTCATGTGGGCCCCTCAATAATACACCACCACGCCCGCCGAATTCGACTTGTTGTCCCCCACGGCCAGATCCGGCTTTCCATCTCCATTGAAGTCCAGGATGGTCAGCGTAATGCCGAGCGCGCTGGCGGACTCCAGCTTGGACTGGAAGAAGCCGTTCTCCTGCTGCGTGTCGAACTCCGCCCCGGGGACGCCCTGGTTGTAGAAGACGAACGCGGAGCTGCCCGTGAGGTTCTGCCCGATGGCGATGTCCACGAGCCCATCGCCATTGAGATCGCCCCGCGCCAGCGCCGAACCAAAGCGGCCGCCACCCTGAATCAACAGCGGCGGAGTCGTGAAGCCGGAGGCGCTCCCATCCCGGTACACGAAGACCTTGCTCTCGGTCGCCATGCCCACCACCAGATCGGGGGCCGAACCTCCGGCCAGGTTCACTCCACCCACGGCCTCGGTGCCAAAGCCATTGGTGGCGGAGCCTCCCGTGCTGGAAGGCTGGTGGACCACCTGCAGGGCCGTGGACAGGTCCACGTTCTTCCCCGGCGACGAGACGACCGCGGCCCCCGAGAAGACGTAGACGTTGTTCTGCGACTCGTGGGAGGCGGGGATGGTGAAGTCCGGCACTCCATCTCCGGTGATGTCCCCGAGCGGGACATAGCCACGGTTGCGCCCGAAGAAGAGCATCCCCGCGGGCGCGGTGAAGATCTTGTCCGCGTTGCTCGTGGCGACGACGCATGACGCGCTGGCGGTGCAGCCGGTGCCCAGGGCCCGCCAGGCATCCGCGGAGCGCCCATAGAAGAGGTAGGCCTGGGGCGGGCTCTCGCCGTGAGAGCTGAGGATGAAGTCCTGCAGCCCATCCCCGTTGATGTCGCCGATCACCTTCACGGCGCCGCCCAGCGAGGCGTTCGGGATGCTGGGGACATGACGGAACTCGATGGTGCCCGTGGTATCCACGCTCGAGTTCTTGCGCCCGAAGTAGAGGAAGACCCGGCCGCTGGTGCTCGAATACCCGCGCTCGCTGATCAGCAGATCCTGCACCGCGCCCGTCGCGTCGTTGCCGACATCCCCGACGTCGAAGTCGGCCCCGTAGAACAGGTTGCTCGGCTCCGACACCGTGAGGGCCTGGGGAGTCGTCGCCTGCGGGTTGCTCGAGCCGTAGTAGACGTAGACCACGCCCGGGAGGCTCCCGTTCGAGGCATTCACCACCAGATCATCAAAGCCGTCCGCGTTCAGATCTCCGCGCGAGACCATGTAGGTCGCGAAGGTGTTCCCCGCCGAGCCAGGGTTGCGGAAGGACGCATTGGTCCAGAAGTTGTGGATGAGCTCGGCGTCCGTCTCCGCCTGGAAGGGCGCGTAGTTGCCGATCTCGTCGCGCGGGCGGAGCTGGATGGAGTAGGTCGCCAGGGGCGGCAGGGTGAGCCTGTAGCTCGTGGCGGCCGCCGGGAGCAGCGCACCGGTCTCCTGCTTCACCTTCGAGCTGAAGAAGGTGGGCTCATCCGCGATGCGGGTCGCGGGCGGCTGGAGCTGGGCGTTGACGGTCCAGCGCAGATCGTAGCCAGCGACCGTGCCGGACAGCCCGTCGTCCCCGCTGGCCGTCCACGTCACGTCCACCTTGGCCGCGCGCTCCTGGCCTGACACCAGCGTCCGCGTCACCGTGGGCGCCGCCGGCGGGACCACGTCCACGGTGGCCGCCACGGTGTGGCGCGTCACGTTCCCGGAAGGATCCTGCACCCGGAGCTCGAGCGGGCCCGAGGTGTCCTGGGTGAGCACTACCGGGACGTCCAGCGTCTCCGGATCCGTGGTGAGGGTGAACTCCGAGGAGACGGGGCTGCCTCGGTAGAAAGCCTGCACCTTGCCGCCCACGCCCTGGGTCACCGTGAGGGTGAACTTCGCATCCGCGTCCCCGCCTGGAGACAGGTCCTCCACGTGGTCGGGCGCGGGCGTCGGGAAGAGGAACGCGTTGGTGTGGGCCACGAAGTAGAGCGTCGTCGGCGCCGGAGAGACGGAGGTGATGAGCGGCGGGGTGATGTCCACCGCCACGTCCACGTAGTCGACGCTGCGCAGCGCGGAGATGTTGAAGACCTCCACGGTGAGCCGGGTCTGCTCGCCATCCGCCAGCGTCACGTCGAAGGAGAAGTCTCCCGTCGTCGCATCCGCGGTGATGGAGGCCTCGGGCGTGGTGGAGGAGGCCCCTCGGTAGAGGAACACCCTGCGCCCGCGGCAGTCCGAGGTGTTGCCCGTCAGGTGGTACTGCAGACCGGCCGTCGCCGGATCCTGATCATCCTGCGCCAGCAGCGTCGCCGTCGCGGCCGACGGATGGGTGAGGGTGATGGCACAGCCGGGCACCTCCACGTCCACGTTGGCCGCCGAGTCACTGGCCGGGTTTCCCGCGGCATCGCTGGCCATCACGGAGACCGTCTGCACGCCCACGGGGAAGTTGAGCGTGCCCTGAGCCACTCCCGACAGCACCTGCAGATCGCCAATGGCGACCGGAGAGCCCGAGCCCACCTGCGTGACGATGTGGACCGTGCTCACGTCCCCTCCGCCCACGTTCACCTGAACGGGCAGATCCGTGCTGGCGTAGACGGTGTTCGCGGTGGGCGTCACCAGGGCCACCGTGGGGGCCTGCAGGTCCACGGTGAGGGTGCGGACCAGGGGCGCGCTGCGGTTGCCCGAGCTGTCCGTGGCGATGATCGTCAGCGTGTACGTCACCGTCCCCGAGGCCGGCAGGGTGAACACGTTGCTGGCCGCCACCCCCAAGGGCGTCACGTCCACCGAGCCACCGGAGGGCGACAGATCCATGTGCACGCCACCCGCGCCCACGTCCGAGTCGGTGTTGACGGAGACCGGGAGCTGGAAGCCGGCGGTGCTGCTGGAGGCGTCATCCGCGATCCCCAGGGCTGTCCGCGTGGGAGCGTTCAGCACCAGGGTGGGCACCACGCGATCCAGGCGGAACGAGAAGAAGGCCGCCGTGTTGAGCGGGTAGAACGCCGTGGGGTTGGACACCCGGTTCTGGTTGCCCGCCGCGTCCGTCACCGTGACGACGAGCGAGTAGTCAGCCGCCACTCCCGTGGGAATGGAGGTGAGATCGACCGTGGCCTGTCCCCCGGTGGCCGTGGCCTGGCCATAGACGATGTTCAGGCCGGCGTTGCGCACCTGCACGGGACGGCCGTCCTCCAGCCCATCCACGGTGACGCGAACCTGCGGCGGGCCCGAGGGGAGCTCGGTCGCGTTCAGGCGCTTGTCGCCGTTGGTGTCGCCGAGCAGCTCCACGGCGCGCACCACGGGCTCGACGCTGTCCACGGTGAGGTTGACCTCCTGCGACACGGAGATGGCTCCATCATCCAGCACGGCCTTCAGGGAGTACTTGCCGTCGGGATAGGTGAAGTTCGGCACCAGGGCCGACACGTTCGCGGCCAGGGTGAACCAGCCCGAACCATCCCGGCAGGGCGAGGCGCCCTGGACCAGGGCCACGCTCGTGCAGATGTCCACCACGGCGCTCGCCGAGCGGTTGGGCACGTCGTACTGAAGGGTGGCCTGGATGCCCGGCAGCTCCGGAGCCCCATCCAGCACGGCCCTGTAGGGATCGGGCGAGCCCGCGGGGATCTTCAGCGAGATGTTCCCCGGCTGCGTGTCCACCAGCAGCAGGATGGTGGCGCAGGCCACGGTGCCGCCGGGGCCGGTGAGCTCGGCGCGCAGCACGTTGGCGCCCTCGTCCAGCGCCACGTCCGTGAACGTCTTCTGGGTGTCGTTGGCCGCCACGGGCGTGGAGGCGATCTCCGTGGTGCCGCGCATCAGCCGCAACGTCCCCGCCGCCGTGGCCGTCACCGACAGCTTCACCGCCACCGTCAGCCCGCCACCTGCCCGCACCAGACCATCCTCGGCGCCCAGGTAGCGTCCGGCCGCCGGAGCGTCGAACTTCAGCTTGCCGCCGCTGAAGGCCAGCGTCAGGGTCTTGGTCAGCGGGGTGGTGTTCCCCGCGAGATCCGTCGCGGTGAGCTGCAGATCGCACGTCCCGCTGTCCGGCACGGAGATGTTGCGCAGCAGCAGGGCGCCGCTGGCATCCGCCTGCCCCACCGAGCCCACCGTCCCGCAGCCCGTGGCGAGCACCGAGGCGCGTGGCTCGGTCTTCACGTCCAGGGAGATCTGCATGCCCGGGCTCAGCGAGGTGTCATTCAGCTCGGGCCCCAGGGTGGTCTGCCCGGTGGGCTCGTCATGCACGTTGAACGACAGCGCGGGGGCCACGGTATCCGCCCCCACCGAGAGCGACTGGCTGGTGCCGCCACCCGGGCAGGAGGCCAGCAGGTGATACTCCCCATCCCCCGGCAGCGTCAGCGAGGCCTGCGCCGAACCGTTGGCTGCCGTGCCACTGGCTCGCGCCTGCTCCACTCCGTTCAGGTCGTACGCCACCACGGTGACGGGGCCCGCTCCGGACTCCACCCGCACCGTACTGGCCAGGGTGCGCCCGAGGGCTCCATCCAAGGGGGCGATGATGCGGCAAGTCGGCCGGCTGGTGGAGACCGTCACGGTATCCACGGCGCACTGCTCCATGCCCGCGGCGTTGCTCACGCAGGCCTGCACGGTGTTGGTGCCCTCGGCCAGCTGCGCGATGAAGGGGGCCACGCGGCTGTTGCCCACCAGGGCCGTCACCGCCCGCTGGGGACGCGCGAACTGGCCGTTGACGGTGGTGAAGAGCCGCACCTCCGTGCCCAGGGGCAGCGAGTCCACCTGCACGTTCACGGGCGCCTGCACGCCATTGTCGAGCCGTCCATCCACGGTGTCCGAGGTGATCGTCTTCGAGACCCCGAGCTTGAGCGTGGGCGGGGTGCTCGCCACGGTGACGGGGATCTGCCGCGTGGTGACGTTGCCTCCGCTGTCGGCCAGGCGCAGCGTGTACGAGTACTGCCCATCCACCGGCACGGTGACCGAGGGGAACGTCACCCCTCCGCCCACCACCAGCGTGGACAGGTCCGGCGCGCCCTGCCGCGAGAGGGTGGCCACCATGTTGGGCTCGGTGCAGCCGACGGCGGCCTCCACCTTGAATGAGGTGGAGCTCACCGGGGCCACGGGCGAGGCCACCTCCACGCGCGGCGCCACCGTGTCCAGCACGATGTTGCGCTTGCCGGACGTCACCTCCTTGTCGCCGTTGCGCACCACCGCGTAGCACGCGGCGTTCTGGGCCTCGCACGCGGACTGGGACAGCGTCACCGACACCTGCGTCTGCCCGCTGCTGTTCACCGTGAAGTCCGTGGGCGGCACCCCGCACGCCTGCTCGCAGTAGAGCGTGCCCGTCTTCCCGGCCAGCCCCGTGCTCTTCACCGAGAAGCGCAGCTGGTAGCCCGCCGTGTCCGCGTCCGCGTCATCCACCTCGCGCAGCACCTGGCCCTCGGCGGGCTGGGTGAGCTCCACGCTCGGCGGCTCGGGAGACACCGTCACGCTGATGCGCTGCGTGGCCGTGCGGTGCGAGCCCGCCTCCTCCACCGTCACCACCAGCACGTTGGTGCGCGACTGCAGCAGCGTGCCCGAAAAGCGCGCCGTGGCCCCGTCGATGACGGCGTCCGGCACCGCCCCCGGCGTCTGCGAGCTGGGCGTCTGCACCTCCAGCTTCGCGCTGGCCAGCTTCACCGGGCGGTCCGCCGTGTCGCGCGCCACCGCCACCACCTCGTACTGGAACCCATCCGTGGTGGGATCCGCGTCGTCCGCCGAGGTCAGCCGCTGCCCATCCGTGGGCGCCTGGAAGGACACCTCCAGCTGCGACTCGACGGGGGGCTTGCCGCAGCTACACCCCGAAGCGCCCCACACCAGGGCGAAGCCCACCAGCAGCCACTGCCATAACGCTCGGCGCATACGTCTCTCACCTTCCCGGTGGGCTCCAACCGCCCACCGCGCACGGCACCGGCCCGGCCTTCACTGCCCGAGCACCAGCACCTTCTTCTCCACCAGGAGTTTCACGAAGGCGGCCGTGTCCTGACGGCACGCCTCCGGCTCCACCTCGAACTCGTCACACAGCACCGCCACGATGTCCGCCACCGTCCTGCGCCCGTCCACCAGCTCCAGGATGCGCTCGGCCACCTCGGACACCTGCCCCTGTGCATCCTCGAAGGTGTGCAGGAACTCGTCCGGCCCCGCCGCCATCAGCCTCCCCGACACGCGCTGCAGGCCCGCCTCCGGGTGCAGCCGAGGCACCGCGCGTAGCACGTCCCCGCCCGCTCCCGCGAGCCGCTCGCGTCCGTTCTTGGGAAGGAATGCAGCCACGGCCATCTCTCGGGGGCGCGCCCTCCGGCCTGGGGGCCCCCTGGGGCTTCTGAAGTACGCGGCCATGCTACCCGCTCCCCTCCTTCGGCACCAATCCCTGCCCCTCGCTTGCTACCCCCACAAGGCTCTGGGTGGCTTGCCCGGAACCGCGTATGACAAGGGCGCGCCCGGGCTCTCGGAGAGGCGCAGCCTTGGGAGGTATGGACATGACGCCGGAAGGCAACATGGCGCCGCAGCGCAGCTGGTGGAGCCGGAACTGGAAGTGGGCGGCCCCCGTGGGGTGTCTGGGGCTCATCGGCTCGTGCGGGTGCCTCACGGTGGCGCTCATCGCCTTGGGCTTCGCCTCGGCCAAGAGCAGCACGCCGTACGAGCAGGCGCTGAACATCGCCAAGGCGGACTCGGAGGTGCAGGCCACGCTGGGGCCTCCCATCGAGAGCACCTGGAGCATGCAGAGCTCCGTCCACATGGGAGACGGCCAGAGCACGGCCGAGTTCAGCGTCCCGCTGCACGGCTCCAAGAAGGACGGCGTGCTGCACATCCAGGCCACCAAGAGCGGCAAGGAGTGGGAGTACCAGGTGCTCCAGGTGGAGGTGCCCGGCCAGGAGCCCATCGATCTGACGGACAAAGTGAATGGCGGCCAAGGCGCCAAGCGCCGCGAGCTGGCGCCCCCCACCCCGGACGAGCCTCCCTCGACGGATGGGGATGCGGATGAGGACGAGGACGAGCACGAGGCCGCCCCGCCGCCCCAGGACGAGAAGCAGGACGGCCAGAAGCCCGGCCAGCACAAGCCGGACATCAACCTGTAGCCCGCAACGTGTAGCCCGCAACGACAGAGGGGCGGCGCGACTCACTCTCGCGACCGCCCCTCCGCTCCCGGCCCTTCGCGGGGCCCAGGCTCTACTTCAGGGCCTTCAGCGCCTGCCGCAGCTCGGGCAGGACCTTGAAGAGATCCGCCACCAGCCCGTAGTCGGCCACCTGGAAGATGGGGGCCTCGGGATCCTTGTTGATGGCGACGATCGTCTTCGAGCTCTTCATGCCGGCCAGGTGCTGGATGGCGCCGCTGATGCCCGCGGCGATGTAGAGCGACGGAGCCACCACCTTGCCCGTCTGGCCCACCTGCAAGTCGTTGGGCACCCAGCCCGCGTCACACACCGCGCGGGAGGCGCCCACCGCGGCGCCCAGCTCGTCTGCCAGGGCCTCGATCTCCTTGAAGTCGCCCTTGGTGCCGCGGCCGCCGGAGACCACCACGCGCGCCTCGGTCAGCTCCGGCCGAGCGCTCTTCACTTCCTTGAAGTCGACGAACTTCGTCTTGGACGGCTCGAGCTTCGGCGTGAAGCTCTTGGCCTCGGCGGCGGGCTGGCCGCCCTGGGCCGCGGGGAACTCGGTGGCGCGCACGCTGAACACCTTCACCGGCGTGGTGAGCTTCACCTCGGCGAAGACGTTGCCCGCCCACATGGGCCGGGTGAAGGTGATCTCCGCCCCGCTCCCATTGAAGCCCATCACATCCGTGGCCATGGCGGCCTTCAGGCGCGCGGCCACGCGGGGCATCAGGTCCTTGCCCATGGCGGTGGAGGCCATGCCCACGTAGTCGGCCTTGAGCTCCTGCGCCAGGCCGGCGATGACGGGGGTATAGACTTCAGCCAGGTAGTGCTCGAGCTCGGGCGCGGCGGCGGTGTGCACCGCCTTGACGCCCAGGCCCTTGAGCTCCTCGGCCACCTTGGAGGGATCCTTGGACAGCAGCACCAGGTGCACTTCCGCGCCGGCCTTCTCCGCCAGGGCGCGGCCGGCACCCACGGCGTTGAGGGTGGCCTTGCGCAGGTGCCCATCCGGCTGCTGCTCGGCGACGATGAGGACGATCGGCATCTTGGACTCCAGTCTCTCGAAGCAGTTGAAGGGGCGGGCCTAGACGACCTTCGCCTCGTTGTGCAGCTTGTCCACCAGCGCCGCCACGTCCGGCACCTTGATGCCCGCCTTGCGCGGGGGCGGAGACGACATCTTCACCACTTGAATCTTCGGGGTGACGTCCACGCCCAGCTTCTGCGGCGTCAGCTCCTCGATGGGCTTGCTCTTGGCCTTCATGATGCCCGGCAGGCTGGCGTAGCGCGGCAGGTTCAGGCGCAGGTCCGTGGTGACGACGGCCGGCAGCGAGCACTCCAGCGTGGCCAGCCCGTTGTCCACCTCGCGCACCACGCGCACCGTCTTGCCGTCGGCGCTCACCGCCAGCGCGGGCACCTTGTTCTTCTCCTGCTCGCTCTCCAGCGACTCCACCTTGGAGGCGAACGTGGCCTGGCTCCAGCCCAGAAACTCGGCCAGGTACTGGCCCACCTGGTTCTGGTCATCGTCGATGGACTGCTTGCCCAGCACGACGATGTCCGGCTTCTCCTTCTCCACCACCTTCTGGAGCAGCCCGGCGATGCCCAGCTGATCCAGCGGGCCGGTGTGGTTCACCCACACCGCGCGGTGGGCGCCCATGGCCAGGGCGTGCCGGAGCTGCTCCTGCACCTCCTTGCCGCCGATGGACACCACCACCACCTCGCCGGTGTGCTTGGCGACGAGGCGCAGGCCTTCTTCCACGCCAATCTCGTCAAAGGGGTTGATCTTGTACTTCAGCCCCTCCTGAACGATGCCCGAGCCATCCGGCTTCACCTTGATCTTCGACTCGGGGTCTTCCACGCGCTTGGCGGTGACGAGGATCTTCACGGCGGTCCTTCTCCTTGGGCGCGCGGGATGTTGACGCACCGCGCGAACGGCCTGGAGTAATAGGCATTCGCCTCCCGCCGGGGCAACGGGAATCCGCCGGGGGCCGCAGATTTACTTTTCTACCTGAACAGTTCCCGAGCGATGACGATGCGCTGGACCTGGCTGGTGCCCTCGTAGACCTGGATGAGCTTGGCGTCGCGCATCAGCTTCTCGACGGGGTAGTCCTTGATGTAGCCGTAGCCGCCGTAGACCTGGACGGCGTCCGTGGTGACTTTCATGGCCATGTCCGCGGCGAAGCACTTGGCGTAGCTGGAGACCAGGGTGTTCTTCTGGCCGCTGTCCAAGAGCCACGCGCTCTGGTGCGTCAGCAGGCGCGCGGCCTGGATGTTCATGGCCATGTCCGCGAGCATGAACTGGATGCCCTGGTGCTCGCGGATGGGCTTGCCGAACGTCTGGCGCTGCCCGCTGTACTCCAGGCTGTGCTCGAGCGCCGCGCGGGCGATGCCCACCGAGAAGCTGGCGATGATGGGGCGGCTGTTGTCCAGCGTCTCCATGGCGATGCGGAAGCCCTCGCCCTCCTCGCCGATGCGGTTGGCCACCGGCACGCGCACGTCCTCGAAGGTGAGCGACACGGTGTTGCTGGCGCGCTGCCCCATCTTGTTCTCGTGCTTGCCGGCGGTGAGCCCGGGGGGCTTGCCCTCGACGACGAAGCAGGTGATGCCCTTGTGGCGCTTGCCCTTGTCGAGCGTGGCGAACACGGTGAACTGCTCCGCGTAGCCGCCGTTGCTGATGAAGCACTTGGCGCCGTTGAGGACGTAGTGGTCCCCCTCGCGGCGCGCGGTGGTGCTCATGTTGGCCACGTCCGAGCCGGCGGCGGGCTCGGTGAGGCAGAAGGCGGTCAGCTTGGGGCGCTCGCCGAAGGGCGTGAGCAGCCGCCTCTTCTGCTCCTCGGTGCCGGCCAGGAGGATGGGCAGGTTGGCCAGATCATTCACATACAGCGAGGTGGCCACGCCCGCGCAGCCCCAGGCCAGCTCCTCATAGACAATGACCTGCTCCAGCTTCGTCAGCCCCGAGCCGCCGTGCTCCGCGGCAGCGCCCAGGTTCATCAGGCCCAGCTCGTGCGCGGCGGAGATCAGCTCCCGAGGGAACTCGGCCGTCTCGTCGTAGTGCGCGGCCTTGGGGCGGATGACCTCGCGAGCGTATTTACGCGCAGTCTCCTGGAGGGCGCGCTGAGAGTCCGTGAGCTGGAAGTCCATGTATTTCCTCGACGAATCCAAGAAGGAAGGGAGAAGGGTGCCGCTTTGACGAGCTGCGGCAGCGGCCAAGCTACCATGCTTTGACTCGCGAATCAGTCTTCCCAATGAGAAGCCACGTCCGCTCGGGCGCCTGCTCCGCGGGGGCTACTTCTTGGGGACCTTCTCCCAGTCGGCCAGGAACTTCTTGATGCCGATGTCCGTGAGCGGGTGCTGGGCCAGCTGGTTGATGACGCTGAAGGGCAGCGTGGCCACGTCCGCGCCCATGCGCGCCGCCTGGAGCACGTGGATGGGGTTGCGCACGCTGGCCACCAGCACCTGCGTGGTGAAGTCGTAGTTGCGGTAGATCTCGATGATGTTGGAGATCAGCTCCATCCCATCCTCGGAGATGTCGTCCAGCCGGCCCACGAACGGGGAGACGTAGGTGGCCCCCGCCTTGGCGCACAAGAGCGCCTGGTTGGCCGAGAACACCAGCGTCACGTTGGTGCGGATGCCCTCGGAGGTGAGCGCCTTGACGGCCTTCATGCCCTCCACGCCCATGGGGACCTTCACCACCACGTTGTCGTGGATCTTCGCCAGCGTGCGCCCCTCTTTGATCAGCTCGGGGGCCTCCAGCGAGACGCACTCGGCGCTCACCGGACCGTCCACGATGGAGCAGATCTCCTTGATGGTCTCCTCGAGGCCGCGGCCCACCTTGGCCAGCAGCGACGGGTTGGTGGTGACGCCATCCACGCAGCCCATGTCGTACGCCTTGCGAATCTCTCCAACGTCCGCCGTGTCGATGAAGAATTTCATCTCGTCCCCTTTGTGGGAAAACCTGCGTGTAGGGTGAACGGTCCAGCCCGAGGACCGAGCGTGCGAGCGCGTAACCGATGGCCCGCACCGCGTCAAGGGTAGCGGCCCGCCGCGACCCAAGGGTAGAAGAGCGGCGATCATGGCTCGCGCCCGCCGCTCCACCGCCAACAAGCCCCGCCTGCGCGCCCTTCCCGGGCGTGACGCCGCCACCAGCGCTCCGCCCCGGACCGAGGAGGCGCAGGCCACCCTCGCCTACGCTCAGGGCGTGCTCCAGGCCGAGGCCGGCGCCATCCTCGGGGTGGTGCTGGGCGACTCGTTCCTGAGGGCGCTCGGGCTGCTGCGCGAGTGCCAGGGGCAGGCGGTGGTGACGGGCATGGGCAAGGCGGGCCTCATTGGCCAGAAGCTGTCGGCCACGCTGGCGTCCACGGGCATCCGCTCGGTGTTCCTCCACCCCGCCGAGGCCGTGCACGGCGATCTGGGGCGCGTGGGCCGGGGGGATGTCATCCTGGCCCTGTCCAACAGTGGGTCCACCGAGGAGCTGCTGCGGCTGCTGCCCTCGTTCCGGCGCCTGGGCACGCCGGTCATCGCCCTCACCGGCGAGCCGGAGAGCCCACTGGCCCGGGGCGCGGATGTGGTGCTGGACATCGGCCGCATCGAGGAGGCGTGCCCCATGGGCCTGGTGCCCACCGCCTCCACGGCGGCGCTGCACGCGGTGGGCGACGCGCTGGCGATGACCCTGCTGCGCTCGCGCACCTTCGGCACGGAGGAGTATGCGTTGCTGCATCCGGGCGGGAAGCTCGGCCGCTCCGTGCAGCGCGTCTTCGAGGTGATGCGCACCGGCCCGGCCAACCCCGTGGTGCGGGAGACGGCGAAGCTGTCCGAGGCCGTGGGGGTGATGACGAAGACGCCGGGCCGTCCGGGCGCCACCAACGTGGTGGACAAGCAGGGGCGGCTGGTGGGCATCTTCACGGATGGAGACCTGCGCCGGCTGGTGGAGCAGGGCCGCACGGACTTCACCGTTCCGGTGCGCGAGGTGATGGGCCGCAGACCCCGGTGCGTGAGCCCGGAGACGCTGGTGCTCACCGCCGCGGCGCAGATGCGCGAGGCCCGGGTGGATCAGCTCCCGGTGGTGGATGCCGAGGGCCGCGCCGTGGGCCTGCTGGACGTGCAGGATCTGCTGGCCGCGCGGTTCGTGTGAGTGACTACTGGCTCGCCTTGGCCTGCAGGGAGGACTTGTTGGGGTAGTCCGGCACGGTGGCCAGCAGCTTCGCCCAGAGCGCTTTGGCGCCCTTGGCGTCACCCTTGGCCATCAGCGTGTCGCCCAGCTTCTCCACCGCCGCCGCGTCCGAGCTCACCGCCACGCCCCAGACACGGTCCGCCATCGGCTTGCCCAGCCCGACCAGCGCCCAGGCCATGCCCGCCTTCGCGCGGCCGTTCTCCGGCTGGAAGGGCACCACGCGCCGGTACACGCCGAGCGCCTCGTCGTACTTGCCCTTGGCCAGATCGTCCTCGCCCTCC